>JANYHL010000041.1 GCA_025359085.1 Gammaproteobacteria bacterium | reverse complement strand
GCTGTCGGCCGGCAACCTCAGCATTTCGCAGTCGGTGCGCGAAATTCTGCAGGTGGAGCAACTCAAGGAACATCTTGACAGCGAGCCCATCACGATCTGGAACGCCAAAAGCATGTTTGATGCCGCGCGGGTGCTAGGCGCGACCATTCGTCATGTGTATGAACGCGATTCGGTGGCGCTCAAGGAGGCGGGCGTTGATTTCAATGTATCGCTGATTTTTGGCGGCCAAATCAAGGGTGAAGGCATGCGCCTGTTTCAGGTCTATTCGGCCGGCAACTTCATTGAAGCCACGTCTGAGACGCCTTTTTTTCAGGCCGGTGAATCCAAATACGGCAAACCGGTGCTGGACCGGGTCATCACGCTCAATACGCCGCTGGACGAGGCCGCCAAGTGTGCGCTGGTGTCGATGGACTCCACGCTCAAGTCGAATTTGACAGTCGGTTTGCCGCTGGACCTGGTGGTCTATGAAGCCAATGCATTCCAGACCGACAAGGTGGTCTGTATCGACGAGAACAATCCCTATTTCAGAATGCTGCATGGCAGCTGGGGACAAAAACTGCGCGAGGTTTTTGACAGCATCGAAGACCCGATGTGGAATGGGGAACAGACTGACGTGCCGCTGATGCTGCCATCTGGCCGCAACCAGGCTCTGAAAAAAATCACCACGCCCCAGGAAAAGTTAATTTGAAACCTTGCGGGACAGACCGCAGTTACACGCAGTGAGCCAGCTCTGTCCTCAACTAATCTGAAACCTTGCGGGACAGACCGCAGTTACACGTAGTGAGCTAGCTCTGTCCTCAACCATTTATGATAGTTTTTTCCCACGCCAACAGTTTCGCCGCCAGCACCTACCGAGTCTTGTTCAAAAGTCTGAGCGCACGGGGCTTCAAGGTCAACGCGATCGAAAAATTTGGCCACGACAGCCAATACCCTGTCACCAACAACTGGCCGCATCTGGTCCAGCAACTCATCGACTTCACGCAGGTACAGGTTGACAAATCGGCTCAGCCCGTTTTCCTGGTCGGCCATTCACTCGGTGGATTTCTCAGCCTGATGGCCGCGGCCCGGGCACCGCAACTGGTACGCGGCGTGCTGCTGGTGGATGCGCCCATTCTGGGCGGCTGGCGCGCCACCACCCTGGGCGTCATCAAGAGGACACAACTTGTCGGTTCGTTTTCACCGGGTGCCGTCAGTCGCCAGCGTCGCCACAGTTGGCCCAGCCAACAGGCGGCACTGGAACATTTTCGCGGCAAAAAAGCCTTTGCCAGGTGGGACCCGCAGGTGCTGCAGGATTACATCGCCCATGGCACCAACGACGAAGGACTCGGCAAGGATAAAAAACGCGTGTTGAGCTTTGATCGCGCGGTGGAAACCGCCATTTACAACACCTTGCCCCACACTCTGGACGCCCTGCTGCAGCACCATCCGGTCAAGTGCCCGGTGGCGTTCATCGGCGGCCTCGGATCGGTCGAGATGAAACAGGTCGGCATGGCCATGACGCAAAAAATATGCAAAGGCCGCATCACGATGCTTGATGGCAGCCACCTGTTCCCGATGGAAAAGCCGCTCGCCACCGCAGCGGCGATTGAAGCGGCGCTACTGAATCTGCAGAGCCTGGCCTGAACGGGCCTGGCCTTGTAGGCCAAACCCTTAAGCAGCCCAGGTGACGGCGCCGCTCCAGGCTGTTGCCAGCACCACCACGCCAAAGACGATGCGGTAGTAGGCAAAACCGACAAAGCTGTGCGTGGCGATGTAGCGCAACAACCAGCGAATACACAACCACGCGCTCAAGAACGAAAACACCAGCCCCACCAGGAACATCGGCGAATCGGCCCAGGACAGCAAGGCGCGTTCTTTGAACAGGCTGTAGGCACCGGCCCCGATCAAAGTCGGTATCGCCAGGTAGAACGAGAAGTCGGTTGCCGCCTTGCGTGACAGACCCAGCAGCATGCCACCAATGATGGTGGCGCCGCTTCGGCTGGTGCCGGGAATCATGGCCAGGCACTGCACCAAGCCGACTTTGATCGCATCCATAGGCGTCATGGATTCCACGTCGTGAATGCGTACCGCGGCTGGGGCGTTTTTTTGCCTGCGCTCGGCCCACAGAATAATGAAACCCCCAATAATGAAGGTGCTGGCCACCACCACCGGGGTAAAAAGATGCGCCTTGATGGCCTTGCCAAACAACAGACCCAGGATGACCGCAGGCACAAAGGCAATCAACACATTCAGGGCAAAGCGCTGCGCCTGCTTGCTCGAGGGCAAGGCCAGCACGGTGTCCCGCAATTTTTGCCAGTAAACCAGGATCACGGCAAAGATGGCGCCGGTTTGAATGGCAATGTCAAAGACCTTGCCCACCTCATTGTCAAGACCCAGAAGCGAGCCGGCCAGAATCAAATGTCCGGTGGATGAAATGGGCAGGAATTCCGTCAAACCCTCGACTAGCCCCATGATGGCGGCTTTGATCAGCAATACGATATCCAAGCTAACTCCTTGAAAGAGCAGCTATTATCACTGCACGGTCTGCGGGCACGGGCAGCAGCGCTGGTAAGTTCGTGGGATGATGTCGGCAACGCAAACCTGGCACTGAAAATGTCTGACCCCCTGGCTTTGTTTTCGCTCCCCTTGTTTCCATTGGGGATGGTGCTCTATCCGGGCGGCGCACTCACGCTGCGAATCTTTGAAGTGCGCTACCTCGACATGATTGGCAAATGCCATAAGACCGGTGCGCCGTTTGGTGTGGTCGCGCTGACACAGGGCGCCGAGGTGCGCAAGCCTGACCACGACACCCCCACGGGCGATGGCTTCGCGCTTGAAATGTTTCATGCCGTGGGCACCCTGGCCACGATTACCGAATTCTCCACCCCGCAGGCGGGCCTGATGGTGATTCGCTGCACCGGCATGCAACGCTTTCGCCTTACCCAGCACCAAAGGCTGAAACACGGCTTGTGGGTTGCCAACGTGTCTCCTCTTGCCAACGATCTGGCGGTCAAGATTCCGGACGACCTCCAGGTCGTCGCCGCCGCTTTGGATAATCTGATCAACACCTTGCGCGCGCGCGGCCTGCCGCTGGCGCAAATGCCGGTGCAAGCGCCTTATCAGCTCGATGACTGCGGCTGGGTCGCCAACCGCTGGTGTGAGCTGTTGCCTATGCCACTGGAGGACAAGCAGCGCCTGATGGAACTTGACAACCCGCTGGTGCGCCTGGAACTGGTCAACGATCTTCTGGAACGCAGCGGCATCGCCAATTGACCTTCAAGCGCGCAAACCGGCCGGCACCCAGGCGCTCAGGCGCGCGTTAATGCGATCTTCATGACGCTGCCTCGAGAGTTGTGTCAGCGAAATCATTCATATTTATAAGGTTTGGCGTTGTTGCTATCCATGCGCTGCGATGGTACTTGACGCTACTGCACAGTCTAAAATCATTCGCATGAGCACCCCCACCTCCGCAACACCCCCGGCCCGCGCCACCAAAGCCACCGCCGCAGGCGCTGAAACCGTCAAACCCAGCAATTTTTTGCGCCAGATCATCGAGCATGACCTGGCCGCCGGCACCTACGCCACGCGCCGCTGGGCCGGCAGCCCGGGCGACGCCGCCCACCAGGCCCAAGGAGCGCCTGACCCGGCCAAAATCCGCACCCGCTTTCCGCCCGAGCCCAATGGCTACCTGCACATCGGCCACGCCAAAAGCATCTGCCTGAACTTTGGCCTGGCGCGAGACTATGGCGGGGTGTGCCACCTGCGCTTTGACGACACCAACCCCGAAAAAGAAGAGCTGGAATACGTCAACACCATCATGAACTCGGTGCGCTGGCTGGGGTTTGAGTGGAACGGTTCGCCCACCGCCAAACCCTACCAGGCCAGCGACTACTTCGACTTCATGTACCGCGCGGCCGAGTATTTGATCGAAGCCGGTCACGCCTACGTGGACGAACAAACGGTGGAAGAAATCCGCATCAACCGGGGCGACTTCAGCAAGCCCGGCGTCAACAGCAAGTTCAGAGCCCGCACCCCGGCCCAGAACTTGGCGCGCTTGCGGGAAATGCGCGACGGCCGGCACGAAGACGGTGCCATGGTGCTGCGCGCCAAAATCGACATGGCCAGCCCCAACATCAACCTGCGCGATCCCGCCATCTACCGCATTCGCCGCGCCACGCACCACAACACCGGCGACAAATGGTGCATCTATCCGATGTACACCTTTGCCCACCCGATTGAAGACGCGCTGGAGAACATCACCCACAGCATCTGCACGCTCGAATTTGAAGACCAGCGCCCGTTTTACGACTGGCTGATGGAGCGCCTGATAGAAGGCGGCCTGCTCGCCAGCCCACCGCCGCACCAGTACGAATTTGCCCGCCTGAACCTCACCTACGTCGTCACCAGCAAACGCAAGCTGGCGCAACTGGTGTACGACCACAAGGTCAACGGCTGGGACGACCCGCGCATGCCAACAATAGTCGGCCTGCGCCGACGTGGCTACACGCCCGAGGCGATTCAACTGTTTACCGAACGCATCGGCGTGACCAAAAGCGACAGCTGGATTGACTACAGCACGCTAGAGGGCTGTCTGCGCGAAACGCTGGACGTGTGCGCCCCCCGCGCCATGGCCGTGCTGGACCCGGTGAAACTGGTGCTGACCAACTGGGATGACGTGATGGGCGCGGGCAAGCTAGACGACTGCAGCGCCCCCCTTCACCCGCACCACCCCGAGCTGGGCAAGCGTGCATTAAAAATCGGCAAAGAGGTGTGGATTGACCGCACAGACTTTGAAGAGACGCCACCCAAAGGATTTTTCAGACTGTTCCCCGGCAACAAGGTGCGCCTGAAATACGGCCACGTCATCGAATGCACCGGCTGTGCCAAAGATGCCGACGGCCGCGTGACCGAAGTACAGGCCATGCTGGTGCCCGACACCAAGAGCGGCACCCCCGGCAGCGATGCCGTCAAGGTCAAAGGCGTCATCACCTGGGTCGCCGTGACCGACGGCCTGCCGGTTGAAGTGCGCCTGTACGACCGCCTGTTTCTGGAAGCCCAGCCCGACGCGGGCGGCAAGGACTTCATCGAAGCCCTGAACCCGAACAGCCTGAAAGTGGTGACCGCGTTCGTGGAACCCTCCCTGGCCAATGCCCGCGCGGACCAGAAGTTCCAGTTTGAACGGCATGGGTACTTTGTCGCCGATGGGGTGGATCACACGAAGGCGAAGCCGGTGTTTAACTTGGCGGTGGGGTTGAAGGATAGTTGGGGGAAGTAGCAGCCGACATTCGACAATGTCCAACAGGAGACCAAAATGCTGACCGAGGACCAATTGAGGGCGCTGATAGCTGACATTGAGTCAGACACCGCCGAACGAACAGAATCAACCAACAACACCGATAAGTTCGGGCAGGCCATATGTGCGTTTGCAAATGACCTCCCAAATCATCGTCGGCCTGGCTATTTGTTGGTCGGAGTAAGGGATAACGGCTCTCTAGCGGGCATTGCGATTACGGACGACCTATTAAAGAACCTTGCGGCTATCAGATCAGACGGCAACATTCTTCCCCAACCGATGATGAACGTGGTGAAATTTTCGCTCGAAGGCGGAGACGTTGCGGTTGTTGAAGTTCATCCATCTGACTTGCCGCCCGTACGCTACAAAGGACGGGTACACATCCGCGTCGGACCACGCAAGGCCATAGCCAATGAGCAAGAGGAAAGGACTCTGAGCGAGCGGCGCATTGCGCAAGCGAAGTCGTTCGATGCTCAACCTTGTTCGGAGTCGAGAATTGATGATTTAGCTTTAGGGCAGTTCGATAGTTATCGGCGTGAGGCTGTGGATGCGGAAACCATTGCGGCCAATCATCGCCCTATTGAGCTGCAGTTGGCATCGCTTCGCTTGTACGACCCGGACCGTGGGTGCGCAACAAATGCAGGGATGTTGCTAATTGGAAAGAATCCGCGCTTCTACCTTCCCGGCGCCTATGTACAGTATTTGGAATTGCCTAGCACATCTTTGACTGACCTCCCAGGCGATCAAGCAGAAATTTCTGGAGATATGCACTCCGTCCTCAAGGAGCTGGAAGGCCGCCTGAAGTTGCTTATCAAAACGTCTATTGTGCGAGCTAGTCCGCTGGAGGAAAGGCTTCTTCCAAACTATCCGGAACGCGCAGTGCGCGAGTTGCTTATGAACGCAGTTATGCACCGCAACTACAACAGCAATGCCCCTATTCGTTTTTACGTTTTTTCAGATCACATTGAGATTCAAAGTCCGGGCGGTTTGTATGGCGAAGCTACACGGGAAAACTTTCCAACGCGAAACAGCTACCGAAACCCTGTGATTGCCGAGGCGCTTAAATCACTCGGCTACGTAAATCGATTTGGTTACGGTGTACAGCGAGCACAAGCGCTGCTGGCGGAAAATGGAAACCCTCCAGCAGCATTCGAGTTCGATGAACAGTCTGTGCTTGTCAAGATTCAAAAGAGGCCTACATGAAAACAGTGGCGTTCTTCAACAACAAAGGTGGGGTAGGGAAAACATCACTCGTTTACCACCTTGCGTGGATGTTCGCCGAACATGGCGTGAAGACGCTTGCAGTTGATTTAGATCCTCAAGCAAATTTGACAGCGATGTTTCTCACCGAAAGCAGATTGGAGCGGCTTTGGCCAGACGGGGATCACCCTGACACGATATATGGTGCAATCAATCCGATATTGCGCGGTACTGGCGACATAAATGATCCCCACATTGAGCGGGTCAATTCGAATCTTGGATTGTTGCCAGGTGATCTGGGACTCTCTCGGTTCGAAGACAAATTATCAGCGGCTTGGCCAAATTGTCAGCTTGGAGACGAGTCGGCATTTCGAACGATGACTGCTTTTCATCGGCTCATTCAGTCAAGTCAGGATTTCAAAGCTGATATTGCATTGATTGACGTTGGTCCAAATCTGGGCGCTATTAATCGATCCGCTTTGATTGCATCTGATCAAGTCTGTCTACCACTCGCACCCGACCTTTTTTCAATTCAGGGCCTAAAAAATCTGGGACCTACATTGAGAGACTGGCGTGCGGTCTGGTCTGATTTGACAAAAAAAGCACCTCAGGGACTTTCTATGCCCAAAGGCACAATGAATCCTGTCGGTTACGTCGTGATGCAACACGGCAGCTTAGACAACCGCCCTGTCAAAGCCTACAAGCGCTGGATGGATCGAATACCTAGCACCTACAGGAGTTCCGTATTGGACGAACCAGACGCTGCGCCCCCAACTATTGCGACTGACCCGCGTTGTCTATCCCTTTTGAAGCACTATCGCAGTCTGATGCCAATGGCCATGGAGGCCCGAAAGCCAATATTTTTTCTGAAATCAGCAGATGGCGCTATTGGTGCTCACATCGAGGCAGTTCGCAACTGCTACGACGATTTTCAAGACTTAGCAAAGAAGATTGCCGACCACGCCGGTGTTGTCTTTAACTAACGTCTTCACTAGCATTCAAATGCCCCGCCCCCAAACCATTCAAATCTACCTCCCCGCTGGCGACCCGCGCGGCATGCGAGTGGCCGAGATCACGACGCGCATTGTTCGTGTTATCGAAGTGCCTCGCAGTCAACTGAGCGAGTTCGTCAAGACGCCCGAAGCGCTGCAGGTGGGCCTGTACTTTTTGATGGGCGAGCTGTCGGAAGCCGGCTTGCCACGCGTGTATATCGGCCAGTCCGGCAGCGTCGGCAACCGGCTGGTGCAGCACAACCAGAACAAAGACTTCTGGAACCGGGCGCTGGTGGTGATCTCGCTGACCAACAGCATGACGCAGACGCACGCGCTGTTTCTGGAGTGGTTTGCCATTCAACAAGCAACCCGGGCTGGGCGCTACAGCCTGGAGAACGGAAACACCGGCGCGCGGCCCCACACGCCCGCACCGCTGGAGGCGGATTGCCATGAGATTCACGAAACGGCGGCCACCCTGCTGGCGACGCTGGGCCAGCCGATTTTTGAGGCACTCACCGGCACAGCCGAGCGAGTGGATGGAAGGAACGAAGCGCCGGAGCTGTTTTACTGCAGGGGGCCGGAGGCAAACGGCGTGGGTGAATACACGTCAGAGGGGTTCGTCGTTCATAAAGGTTCAACGGCTCGAATTGAAATCGTGGCCTCCATTAAAGGCACGTCTCAAGAGCGCTTTCGTCAGCAGTTGGTGACAGAGGGCGTGCTTGCTCTGGACGGAGACCACTATGTTTTTACACGCGACCATCTTTTCGCGAGTCCCAGCATGGCGGCGATTGCAGTCTTGGCACGTTCCGCAAACGGATGGATTGAATGGAAGACCGCGCAAGGCCAAACATTGGATGGGGCCAAGCGGCAGTCAGTGAAGGCGGTTGGCTGACTGTCGCTATATTTTATATAGCTGCTTACGCATATTCCACGGGGGCTAGAGACCTAAAACGTATAAATTTTTACGTTCACCAGCGACAAGGGCAGAGAAATTGGGGTCAGTTTTCAATTTCCAAATAGAAAAGAGAGGGGAAGCAAATGCAGTCAAAAGAGGACCTCAGTCCAGCTATTACCAAAGCTGCCATGTCCCCGCACGCTCTAAGCGCTCGCATCCTTCAGATCCGCGGGCAGCGTGTGCTTCTGGACGCTGATCTGGCTGAGCTTTACGAGGTGGCCACCAAACGGCTCAACGAACAGGTCAAGCGCAACGCAGACCGCTTCCCGGCTGACTTCATGTTCCCGTTGACGCCAGAGGAATTTACAGACTTGAAGTCGCAATTTGCGACTTCAAGTTGGGGCGGTCGTCGCAAGCTTCCGTTCGCCTTTACCGAGCACGGAGCCATCATGGCGGCCAGCGTGCTGAATTCCAGACGTGCCGTGGAAACGAGCGTTTATGTCGTGCGCGCCTTCGTGCAATTGCGCGAACTGCTTTCCTCGCAAAAGGTACTGGCGGAACAGGTCACCAAACTGGAAAGGCGCGTAAGCCACCACGACCAGTCTTTGACGGAAATTATTGATGCACTGCGCGGCCTCATGGAACGGCCTTCTCCAACAAAGCGCAGTATCGGATTTACCGCCAAATGGACCGACGACAAGGCACCCAAATCGTCCAACCCGACCAAGAAAAAGAACCATTAACCCCACCATGCCCCTCTCCTGGAACGAAATCAAATCCCGCGCGCTGACCTTCAGCCGCACCTGGTCCGACGCCGCCAATGAAGACAGCCAGGGCAAGCCGTTCTGGATTGATTTCTTTGAAATCTTTGGCATCACCGACAAGCGCGTCGCCACCTTCGAGCACGCCGTCAAAAAACTGCTGGGTGAGAAAGCCCGAGTGGACGGCTTTGTCGATCTGTTCTGGCCCGGCATGTTGCTGGTGGAGCAAAAGTCGCGCGGCAAGAATCTGGACGCGGCGCTGACGCAGGCGCTCTGTTATTTCCCCGGCATTGCCGAGCGCGACTTGCCGCAGCTCATCATCGTGTGCGACTTTGCGCGCTTTCGGGTGCACCGGCTCACCACCGGCGAGACGATTGAATTTGCCCTGAAAGACCTGCACAAAAACATCAAGATTTTTGGCTTCATCGCGGGCTACAAGACGCTGGAAATCAAGCCGCAAGACCCGGTGAACATCAAGGCCGCCGAGCGCATGGGCCGGCTACACGATGCTTTGAAGGCGTCGGGCTACACCGAGCACCCGCTGGAGGTGCTGTTGGTGCGCTTGCTGTTTTGCCTGTTTGCGGACGACACTGGCATCTTTCAGCCGGCGCAGTCGTTTCGCACCTTTATTGAGGAGCGCACTTCGATTGACGGCTCTGACCTTGGGCCTCGTCTGGCGCAGTTGTTCCAGGTGCTCAACACGGATGAGCTCAAGCGCAGCAAGGCATTGGACGAACAAGTCGCCGCCTTCCCCTACATCAACGGCCAACTGTTTACCGAGCAATTGCCCATGGCAGACTTCACCGGCCTGATGCGCGAGGCGCTGCTGGACGCCTGCGCGCTGGACTGGTCGGCCATCAGCCCCGCCATTTTTGGCAGCTTGTTCCAGAGCATCATGGATGTGAAGCTGCGCCGCACGCTGGGTGCGCACTTCACCAGCGAGGAAAACATTCTCAAGGTGATCAAGCCCTTGTTTCTGGACGATCTGTGGGCAGAGTTTGAGAAGGTCAAAAACAACAAAAACCGGCTGTTTGAGTTCCACAAAAAGCTGCGCACGCTCACGTTTTTTGACCCCGCCTGCGGCTGTGGCAACTTTCTGGTGATCAGTTACCGCGAACTGCGTTTACTTGAATTGGCCGTGCTGCGCGCCAGCCATGGCTTGAGTGGACATACCGGGCAGCAAAGTGTGGACGTTCACAGTTTGATTGGCGTCAACGTAGACCAGTTCTACGGCATCGAGATTGAAGAGTTCCCGGCCCAGATTGCGCAGGTGGCACTTTGGTTGATGGACCATCAAATGAACTTGCAGGTGAGCGAGGAGTTTGGGCTGTACTTCGCCCGAATTCCGTTGCGTACCAGCCCGCACATTGCATTCAACAATGCACTGCGGCTGGACTGGAACGAGGTGCTGCCCGCCCCGCGCTGCAGTTTTCTCGTGGGCAACCCGCCATTTGTGGGTTACAGCTATCAAAGTGACCAACAAAAAGCGGATGTTGAAGTTCTTTTCTCACCGCTCAAAGGCGGTGGCGTGCTGGACTATGTGGCGGCTTGGTACATCAAGGCTGCCAACTACATCCGTGGTCTGGCACCTACCCATTCAGAACAGTCACCGCACTGGGTGCGCGAAAGTGAGCCCAACTATCTCAGCCCGATTCGAGTGGCTTTTGTCTCCACCAACAGCATCACGCAAGGCGAGCAAGTGGGTGTGTTGTGGGGCTGGCTGCTATCCCAAGGCATCCACATTCATTTTGCGCACCGCACTTTCAGCTGGACCAATGAGGCGCGCGGCAAGGCTGCCGTGCATTGCGTCATCATCGGTTTCGGTCTGGAAGACCGCCCCGGCAAAGTGATTTATGAGTACGACGACATCAAAGGGGAACCGCACGCTGTCCCGGCTGTCAACATCAACCCTTACCTGGTTGATGCGCCTGATGTGTTTCTGGAAAAACGCCGCAGGCCGATTGGTCAGGCACCTGAAATGACCAAAGGTAGCCAGCCCACCGATGGCGGTCATCTGTTGCTCAGCGATGCCGAGAGAGAAGCCTTGCTACTCGCTGAACCCCAAGCGAAGAAGTGGATTCATCCGTTCGTGGGGGCCGATGAATTTATCAACGCCATCCCGCGCTGGTGCTTGTGGCTCAAGGATATTTCGCCAGCCGAGCTACGCGCCATGCCCGTCGTGCTGCAGCGCGTGCAAGCCGTCAAGCGGATGCGGCTGGCCAGTACCAAAGCCGTGACGGTAGCGCTTGCCAACACGCCAACATTGTTTGGTGAAGACCGTCAAACCGATCAACCGTACCTGCTGATTCCGCGCGTATCGTCGGAGAGTCGCCGCTACATTCCGATAGGCTACATGGGCGCAAACGTCATTTGCAGTGATGCCAATTTCATGCTGCCCAATGCCTCTCTGTACCACTTCGGCATGCTGACCTCCAGCATGCACAACGCCTGGATGCGATACACCTGTGGGCGCCTGAAAAGTGATTTTCGTTATTCCAACACGATCGTCTACAACAACTTCCCCTGGCCCGACTTCCCCCATAGTGTCAAGCCAAATCAGCCTCCAGCCCCCGTCTATAAAGCGCAAGCAGCTATCGAAACCGCAGCACAAGCGGTGCTCGATGTGCGTGCCAAATTCCAGTCTGGCGACCAGCCCGCCACACTGGCTGACCTGTACGACCCTTTGAGCATGCCGCCCGAGTTGCTCAAGGCGCACCAGAAGCTGGACGCCGCCGTGGACAAGGGCTATGAGCACAGTGGTGGCAAGAAAAGTTACAAAAGCGACGCCGAGCGCGTGGCTTTTCTGTTTGATCTGTACCAGAAATACACCAGCTTGCTGCCAACAACATCCACAAAATCCAAACGAAAAGCCAGTTCCACCCCGTCTGATTAGGAGACTTTTCCATGCCAACCCTGTCCATTTTCTTCGGCATCGTCATCCGCATGTGGCACGACGACCATCCGCCGCCTCACATCCATGCTGAATACCAAGGTTTCGAGGCACTGGTGGACATCGCTACCGGCGAAGTGCGTGATGGAAGCCTGCCGCGTAAGGTCGCAAGCATTGTCAGGGAGTGGTGTCTGGTACATCAGGCAGAACTGCAGGACAATTGGCAACGCGCCCAGCGGTTCGAGCCGCTGGACAGAATCCAAGGAGCTGACCGTGATTAAAGTACTCAACGCAAGACTGGCCAACGCCTTCAAACTGGAACTTGACTTCTCAGATCACACACACGGTGTGTTTGACGCAAACGCCTACCTGGCAAGTCGATCTGGACCGCTATTGGACAAATTGCGTGAGCCCGCCTATTTCAAGCGATTTTTCGTCGATGCAGGTGCGCTTTGCTGGCCGAACGGACTGGAAATTTCACCCGCGCGTTTGCGTGAACTGAGTGTGGTGTCCGCTACGGCATAGTGAAACGCAACATGGCTCAAACTGCAAAAACTCAACAAAGTCGTCTGACGCCCTCCCCCAAGGCGCTGCAAAAGGCTTTGGAACAATCCGCCAAGCAGGCTCAAACGCTGGCTGATGCCTTTGGCGTCACCGTGCCGTGCACCAAACCGAAGACCACAAGCAGTGCGCGCGGTCGCGCATGACCAGACGCTGACTTCGCACTGACTTGCCATGCCCACCAGGTTTCACACCCGAAAACACCTACCGTTTGTGGAATTGCCTCGCCACAAAAGGCGCAATGCGGTCATTCGTCTGGGCTGGAAGATTGCGCGGCAAACAGACGCGCATGGTTTCTGGACCGACCAGTTGCTGGAAGACCCGGATGATCCGGATCGGATTCATCGCTGGGTTGACGTGTATTTTCTGAGTGCAGACCGGTTCACGCTGTGGAATGCTGAGTTCATCACAATTCCATTGGCGGTGGAGGATGCGCTCCACAAGCGGGCTTTCGAAGCCGCTTATGCAGGACTGAGCGCAGAAGAAATCGAGCGCGAATTTGCCTTCGAAAGCAGAACCGTTCCACGAAAGCGGCCCGGCGAGCCTCGGATGTTCGAATGGGTACAGCGACCACAGGGGCATTACCCACAATTTGAGGGGCGTACTTTCCAGCAAGAATGCGAAAGATTGGAAGCGCATTACCTTGCAACTGAGCCACCGGTCATTGGCGAGCGATTTGTCACTGATCGCGGCTACGCCTATGGAATCGGCCTGCACGCCGTGGTGGATGAAGCCACCCTGGACCGTGCTGCCATCGAACGAACAATTCAGCGTTTTCGAGACATCGGCGAACGCGACTGGCATGCTGCCTAATGCAAAAGTGACTTGAGCTGACAAAGAAAGGTCATGGAATGAATACTTCGCCTAAAGCCGTTCGCTTCGACGACGACACCCGCCACGACCGTGATGCGCCGCCCGCCAACGGGGCAAGACGCTGGTCGGGGTAAAGCAGCTGTCAGTGACGGTTGCGGGCTGATAGTTGCTATATTTTTCGTAGCTGCCAGCGCACATTCCACAAGCGCTGCAGGCCGAAAACATCTTAAACTTGCGGGATATACCCCATTTAGGGTACGACCAACCCCAATATGGGTATTACAACCAATCCAATGAAACCAGCCTCAATCGCAGACGCCATCTTCCCCAAGGGGCGTCAACGTGTGCTGGCCGTGTTGTTTGGCAACCCGGGCCGCAGTTTTTACGCCAACGAGGTGATTACTCTGGCGCAGTCGGGCACCGGTGCCGTGCAGCGTGAACTGGCGGCGTTGTCCGAGGCTGGTTTGCTCACCGTCACCAAACAAGGCAATCAGAAACATTACCAGGCCAACGCGGATGCACCGGTGTTCGCAGAGTTGCGCGGGCTGGTGCTCAAGACCATGGGGCTGGCTGATGTACTGAAGGTCGCCCTGGCGCCGCTCGCCCCGCAGATTGATCTGGCATTTGTCTATGGCTCGGTAGCCAAGCAGCAGGACACGGCCCACAGCGACATTGATGTGATGATCGTCAGCTCCAACTTGGGCTATGCCGACGTATTCGGCGCGCTCGAAGGTGCCGCCGCCACGCTAGGCCGCAAGGTCAACCCGACGCTGTACACACCGGCTGAACTGACCAAGCGCATCAACCTGGACAACGCGTTTGTCACCCGCGTGTTGCAGCAAACCAAGATATGGCTCGTAGGGAAAGAGGAGCAACTCCATGTCCAACCCACTTGACAACCTGTGCGGCCCCGGCAAGCCGCTGCAACTGGAAGCACCAGACGCGAACGAGCTTGCCGGTTTGCTGCGCAGCGGCACCGCGCGGCTCAAAGACGCACGCAACTTGGGCGAGTACGAAGGTTTGCTCGATGTGGATGAACGCTTGGTTACAGACCTGATCGCTGCCACGCAGGCAGTTGCTGATGCGCTGGGCAAATGAAGCTATCTAGTTGCTACTATTTTTATAGCTACTTGCGCTTATTCCACGAGGGCTAGAGGCCTAAATTGCCATAAAACTATAGTCAAATCGCCTTCACTCAGCGAATGGATGCGTACACCACTGCTGCTCACAGGGCACGCCGTCGTGGTTGCCGTCCATCTCCATTCCAGGGCAGTTTTTCAGGAAGACTTTGGCCTCTTTGCACGAGGTCATTTGCGAGCATTGCTTGCGGCCATCGCATTGAAACCCGGCAGGTGTTGAAAGTGCGGGTTCGGCCCGCGTCGCTGGTGCTGCGGGCTCAAAGGCGCTCTGGGGTGATGATGGAATCTTCATCCCGTATTTTGCGTACTTGCTGTACCCATACCAGCCCAGTGCCACCAAGATGGCCAAGACCATCAATTTGCGGCCAATGCCTGTCTTTCGTTGGTCGTGGCTGGTTCGACTGAGACGCAGACTGCGGTTGGCGGTGTGTGCTCGCGCTGCTTGCGCAACGCCCGCGCGGTGCACCCGCACGGCGCGTTTCTTTCCGTCACGGTCGGGTTCCACCTCAAAGGAGAGTCGTTCACCCACGGTGGGCAACTGGCCGTCACGCGGAAAGGCGGAGATGTGGGCAAACAGCTCGTGCCCGCCATCGTCAGCAACGATGAATCCAAAGCCGCGCTCAGCATTCCATTTTTTCAGGCGTCCGTCATAGCGCATGGTGACGCTCCGCCGAAAGGTTTGTGCAGCAACGTGCTGCGGCTCTGAAGGCCATAGGTACCACTCCCGTTTCAATTGCCCATGGGCAAAGTGCTGTTTTAATCTATTGGCAGGATTCTAGAGTTGGGGCTTAAGGGCAACCTTATGCTATATTTTTAATAGCTTATTACGCTTATTCCACGAGGGGTAGAGACCAATTTATCTTGAAGTTACACTGCGCTCAACCCGTACGCATAGTGGGTGGCAGTAACAGGGAGAAAAGTACATGGCCAAGCCTAGGTCCAGCAAGAGCAAGAGCCGCGCACTAAACACAATGCAAGAAAAGGGCATGGGGCTTTGTGCCCTGGGTCTTGCGTTTTTAATCATTCCTCGGTTCATGGGCTCTTCACCCATGCTCAAGGTCATCGCATCGGGGCTGACCACTCCCGGCTGGTTGGCATTGGCGGCAGGGGTGGTGCTTCTAAGCATACACCGCGTCACCAAAGCGAAAGCCGCACAGACCAATCCCCTGCCTCCAATGACGCCCCGCGCACCCACGCCTACCGAGCGAAAAGTGCTGAGAGACATCAGGGACGACATCTTTGCCAACCGAAGCGAACCGAATTTTGATGTGCCCCAAACACACCAACCCGCTACCCACTGGAGCCCCGCCGTATTCGCCGTTATTGAATGGCGCCGGTTTGAGGCGGTATGTGAAGCGTTATTTGCCCAAGCCGGGTTTCAGACACGCTCTCAATCGCACGGCGCAGACGGCGGTGTGGACATCTGGCTGCACTCGGCCAACGCGCAGGGTCCGGTGGCCGTGGTGCAGTGCAAGCACTGGCAGGGCAAGGCGGTGGGGGTGAAAGAGATGCGCGAGTTCTTTGGCGTGATGGCATCGCACCAACTCAAGCGCGGCACCTACGCCACCACATCCACGTACACGGCGGACGCGCAGCAGTTCGCCAAAGCCAACGGCATCAGCGCCCTGGACGGCCCCGCCCTGCTGGGCTTGATTGCCAAGCGCACGCCAGAGCAACAGCAGGCGCTATTGTCCGTGGCCCATGAAGGTGAATACTGGCGCCCCACCTGCGCGAGTTGCGGCATCAAGCTGCTGGAGCGCACACCCACCAAAGGCGGTGCCGCGTTTAGGGGTTGCAGCAACTATCCCAAGTGCAAGTCGCGCTTGCCGATGGCGGCGGCGATGTGATAATATTTTGCTGCTATTTCGATAGCTACTTGCGCTTATTCCACGCGGTCTAGAGGCCTGAAACGCATAAATTATTATGCAAATCGGCCACCTCAACAGTCCCCATCAAAAAGAACATTGGCCTCACCATGGCCCTGTCCTGGAACGAAATCGAATCCCGCGCGCTGACCTTCAGCCGCACCTGGGCCGACGCTGCCCATGAAGGCGGCCAGGGCTAGCCCGCTTGGGGCCTGAATTAGACTTTGGGCGGATCGCTGTCGCGGGAAGGATGACGATGCGCCGCGATTCCAGCGATAAAAGCAGACGCCGCGTCCACCACTTGAGCGGACGGCACCACAATGAGACCGGGGTCGCCTCCCGCTGAGGGCACGATGCCGGCCATCGCGAGCAGCTGGTGCGACGCACCCAGGGCCAGGATGGTCTTGCAGTGTCGAAACTGGTCTTTCACATATTCCATGGTGTGGCCGTCTGCGGCCAGCGTCTTGATCGCCGGGGCGCCGTCTGGCAGCACCAGGGCATCGAACAAAACCGACGGTGAATTTTCCATTGACTTATTGGCTTCGATCTCGGCCCCGTCGTCCGCGATGAATTTACCCACGCGCGGACCGACAAAATGCGCCACGGCTCCCGCTGCCGCTAAGGCCGCATGGATGGCTGCAATGGATGCCCCATGTACGCCGTCGGCAAGCAGTATCGCGATTTGGCGCGTGCGAATGCCGCATTCGCCAGGAAGCGCCGTTAACGACAAGGCGCCTGAGATCTGCACCTCCGGCGGCGCCGGATGCGCGATGGCCCGGGGAAGCGGCGCCGGTACCGCCATGCCCAACCCCGCGGCGACGCCGGCCGCAAGAATCGGAGACACGTTGACGAGTGACGCGAGCATGCGTTGGCGGATCGCTGGAACCGTCACTTTGCTGAGTTCAAACCGAAATGCGGCAATGATGTGTGTTTTTTCCACCTCGGTCTGGCTGTCGAAAAACATCGTGGCCTGCGCATAGTGCTCAGCGAATTTCTCTGGTTTTCCGCGCACCTTGTCTTCGTGGACCGGGGCCGGAAAGGACACAAACCCAGGCGCCCCGGCCTGGAAGGGACAACCCCCGCCCAACGAATTGGGCTCATATGAAACTCGCCCCCGGTGCAGCGCCTGACGGTGCATGCCGTCTCGCTGGTTGTTCTGGACAGAGGTGATCGGGGCATTGATGGGAATTTCGTGAAAGTTCGCGCCCCCCAGTCGGCTGATCTGGGTGTCAGCGTAGGAGTGGATGCGTCCGGCAAGCAGGGGGTCGTTGCTAAAGTCGATCCCCGGAATAATGTGCGCCGCGCAAAACGCAACCTGTTCGGTTTCGGCAAAAAAGTTATCCGGATTGCGGTTAAGCACCATTCGGCCCACCGGCACGACTGGCACCAGTTCCTCGGGAACGAGTTTGCTGGGATCGAGAACATCAAAGCTGAATTGGTCGCTTTGCGCCTCGGTAAATAGTTGCAATCCGAGTTCCCATTCTGGAAAATCTCCGGACTCGATGGCTTCCCACAAATCACGCCTATGAAAATCGGGGTCCGCGCCGGAAATCTTGACGGCCTCGTCCCACACCAGCGAATGGGTGCCAAAGAGTGGTTTCCAGTGGAACTTGCAAAAGACGGATTCGTTTTTTTCATTCACCAAGCGGAAGGTGTGGACACCAAAACCTTGCATCATCCGAAAGCTACGCGGAATCGCCCGATCCGACATCAGCCACATCAAGGTATGCGTCGATTCCGGCATCAGGGAAACAAAATCCCAGAAGGTGTCGTGGGCAGACGCCGCTTGCGGCATCCCATGGTGCGGCTCCGGTTTCACGGCGTGCACGAGATCGGGAAACTTCATCGCGTCCTGGATGAAGAACACCGGCATGTTATTGCCCACCAGATCCCAGTTGCCCTCGTCGCTATAGAACTTGACAGCGAAGCCGCGCACATCACGGGCCGTGTCCTTGGACCCGCGTTCGCCGGCGACCGTCGAAAAGCGGGCGAACACCGGCGTGATCTTGCCCGCTTGCGCAAAAGGGGCCGCGCGGGTGTACTCGGTCAAGGCCTCATAGGCCTGAAAAAATCCATGTGCGCCTGAGCCACGCGCATGCACGATCCGTTCGGGAATTCGCTCGTGATCGAAGTGCGTGATCTTTTCGCGCAGCACAAAATCCTCCAGCAGGGTCGGTCCGCGCAGTCCTGCTTTCAGCGAGTTCTGGTTATCGCTAATGGGCACGCCCTGGTTGGTCGTCAACACCTGGTCGCTTGCGTCCACCCGGTACCGATTCAATGCCCCGATGGTCGCGTTCACGCCCGCACTGGCCGGTGCGCCGGTCTTGGCGCTGCCAAGTTCCTCGGTCTTGGTACTCGCGGTCACCGCCGGATCAGCAGAGGCTGCGCTGGCGCCTTGGGTCGGGGAAACGGCGTTCTCGTAGCCGTATTCAAGTTCCTTGGTGGCATTGAACGGTATGGCGCCCGCCAAGGCATTGACGGCGCGAGCCTGTTGCGCAACGATGTCATTCGTTTGCAACACTTCGCCACGAGCGGGGAGGCTGGTCTTTGACTGGCCCCCACCCGAACTGCGCGAATGGGGTGCCGAGCCGCGAGGCTTGATTGGTTTTTTGCTGGAAGACATTGGGGTCCTTCAAAGAATGGCGTTGTTAACAGCACGTCCGGCTCACTGACTTAGCGCTGAACCGGAACCCGCTTTGGGTTGGTTTGATCTTGAGACTAGGCACGACTACGCACGTTGGGCGAACAACTCCTGCTTGCGCCCGGCCATCTGGGCCCCCAGCGCTGCCATGTCCAGTTTGGTAGCCTTGGCCTTCGGGAAAATCTCGTCTTCCTCTTCCTTGACGTGATGCTTCACATACTCGGAAAGTACCTTGATCTTCGCGTTGAACATTTCGCCATCGGGCGGCACGCCTTCGACCTGAGAAATCAGCTCTTTCAAGGTCGCGTGTTCCACCGTTGCTTCGGGAACCAGCTCCTTGTCTTTCAAGGCCTGCTTGACTGCCGGGTAGAAAATTTCTTCTTCCACCTGGGCATGCACTGTCAGTTCGGCGCAAATCTGCGACACCAGCTCCATCTTCTTGGGGGTTGATCGCGTTTTCTCGTATTGGGCAAACAGGCCGCTGACCAACACATGGTCAGAGTGCAGCAATGCGGTCGCGTCTTGAATTTTTGCCGAATTGTTGTGTTTGGCCGTATTTTTTGGGGTGCTTGTCATTATGAATTTTCCTTTCAGGTTTGTCGGGCTTGAGGCGGGTTAGCGCAGAAATAATGCCAGCAGGATGATGATGGGGATGGGGACCCCAAGAAAGAACAGGATGAGTGAACGCATAATTGTCTCCTGAAGTTGGAAGTTTGGATCGGCAGTCAGACGTCGCGCTGCCGACCGCCGTAAGTGGCGGCCAAGCTGGCCACGAAGGCACCAATGAGTAGCGAGAGGAAGAGCCACAGCGCCGCATAGGCGGAAGCCTTGCGCGCCTTATCGGCAGCCTCTCGGGCTGCGGTTTGTGCGGCAATCAACTTTGTCTGCATGCGTGCATACGTATCGGTCACGCGCTTCTCTGCTTCTTGCTGTAACAGCCCGGTGCGCTTCGCGACCATCTGCCCAATATAGGCAACGTCTTCTGCGGGCAGGGGTTCGGTCAGCGTGGTATTCATGAAAATGCGGGCAACTTCGGACAGGGACGCGGCAGAAGCTGGCTGTGCTGCATCACCTGCGAGGGCGCCGCTTGCCGGGGTGCCCGCGGCGACCGCTGCCGTATTCGGGTCTTTTCGAAACAGGGAATCGACGAAGTAGCCCATCGGCCCGCTGTCATTGTCAGACTTCGCCATCACGGAGCCGCCCGCCGCGGCCTGAATTCCACCGCCCAGAATTGACCCAATCACCGAAGTCAGCAGCGCGGCGGTCGCCAGCGACGCTACCGCCCAGGCCAGGAATCCGTGGGCAGTGTCGCGAAAATAAACCTCGTCCGTATGAACCGCAACCCACTTTGTTCTCAGCCTGCCCGCCAGATAACCTCCCATGGCGGAAGCGAGAAGTTGCGTCAGGGTGACCCAAAGGATGGTTGTTAGGCCAAAGGTCCGTGCGCTGGCGCCGTGGTAGGCCCATGGCGAAACCGAGGACAGGCCGAAACCGACACCCAGCATCAACAGGATCAGGGACAGCGCTGCGGCGCCGGCAGCCCCGGCCAAGATCGCACCCCATGACACGGCGCTCGCGTGGGCATGGGCGGCATCGGGGTAGCCGCTGGCCAAGGGGCGTGCCCGTCCAGGTTCGTCTGCAACTGCGGCGTAAGGAAGATTCATGATGAGTTCCGGTAGTTGTGTGAAAAATTATGAGGCATTGCCCCGGCGCAAGCTGTAGGTCGGGCGACTGATTTCCTGTAAGAAAAATAACTTTGCGAGCGTCGGTAGTTGTCAATTGCCTGCTTGAACCCAGGTTTTTGCGGGCGGCCTTGTTGCCCCCGTCAGAGGTCGGGCATGAAATCAAATCCCGCGCTCACCTTTGAGCACGTCGTCAAAAAGTTGCTGGGGGAGATGAACCGGCAAGTGGTGGCTGTAGCAGCTTGATTGCACTATTTTTTAGCGCTATCAACGCACACTGTTCAGTTACATGCGATCGACGCATGAATCAGGAATTGGCTATTCCAGCACTCTCAGCATTTCCTGGTTCCAGGCAATCGATCCTTCCTCAAACAGAATGCCTTTCTTCAGGATCATCTGGTGGATGCGAGCCTCGCGCGCCAAGGGCTTGCCGTGCAAAAAATCGCGTTGCTCGATGGCGCGGTAGTGCGCCAGTTTTTCCTGGTGCAGGGTGGTGCGACGCCGCAATTCGCCCCGCAAATCGATCTCACCCAAAGCGGCGTCGGCGCGCAGTTTGACCATGAACTCGTCGCGCAAGTCCAGCGGCTCGGAGGGTTCGCTGGCCCAGCGCGCCAGCTCGACGCGGCCTGCGCTGAGCACCCGGTACTCGCGCTTGCGGGTCTTGCCTGCGTCGGGTGCACTGCTGGATTCGATCCAGCCCGCTGCCTCCATGCGGGCCAGTTCGCGGTAAATCTGCTGGTGCGTGGCGTGCCAGAAATAGCCAATGGACTTGTCAAAGCGGCGCGCCAGCTCGTAGCCGGATGACGACTTTTCAATCAGCGAAGTCAACACAGCGTGGGATAAGGACATGGGGATAAGGGCAGAAGGGCTTGGCGGTGCGGCAGGGATTTCTGTCAGCCAGTCTAAGCGCATGAGCACAACTATGCAACTGGTTGCATAAAAATCAGAGTTGCCATAAACTGCCGCACCGGCTTGCCTGCTGGCCCGAATGTGAACTTATTGCAGCCGCCCCACACCCTGACTTTTTTCAATGAGGACGACCCCATGACCCCTTACCCGCACCTGCTTCGCCCCCTTGACCTGGGCTTTACCACCCTGCCCAACCGGGTGCTGATGGGCTCCATGCACGTCGGGCTGGAAGAAGCCAAGGACGGCTTTGCCCGTATGGCCGCGTTTTACGCCGAGCGCGCTGCCGGCGGTGTCGGCCTGATCGTGACCGGTGGCATCGCCCCCAACGACCGTGCCCGCCCGATGCCGGGGGGTGCGCGCCTGACCACTGAAGAAGAAGCCGCCAAACACCAAGTGGTGACGCAGGCCGTGCATGCGGCTGGTGGCAAGATCGCATTGCAGATCCTGCACTTTGGCCGCTACGCCTACCACCCCGACCTGGTGGCGCCCAGCGCCTTGCAAGCGCCGATCAACCCGTTCCGCCCGAACCCGCTCTCCACTGAAGAAGTGGCGCAAACCATTGCCGACTTTGTGCGCTGCGCCGCGCTGGCGCAATCTGCGGGTTACGACGGCGTCGAGATCATGGGTTCCGAGGGCTATCTGCTTAACGAGTTCATCGCCGCGCGCACCAACCAGCGCGATGACGAATGGGGCGGCAGTTACGAAAACCGCATCCGCTTTCCGGTCGAGATCGTGCGCCGCACGCGCGAGCGCGTCGGCAAGAACTTCATCATCATCTATCGCCTCTCCATGCTTGACCTGGTCGAAGGCGGCTCGACGCTGGATGAAGTGATTCAACTGGCGCAGGCGATCGAGGCGGCGGGTGCCACCCTCATCAACACTGGCGTGGGCTGGCACGAAGCGCGCATCCCCACCATCGCGACCAAGGTGCCGCGCGCCGCCTGGGCCTGGGTCACCAAACGGCTGATGGGCAAGGTCGGCATTCCGCTGGTCGCCACCAACCGTATCAACACGCCCGAGGTGGCCGAACAGTTGCTGGCCGATGGCTTTTGCGACATGGTCTCCATGGCGCGCCCGTTCCTGGCCGACCCGCTGTTTGTGCGCAAGGCCGAACAGGACAAGGCCGACGAGATCAACACCTGCATCGGCTGCAACCAGGCCTGCCTGGACCACACCTTTGGCGGCAAGATCACCTCCTGCCTTGTGAACCCGCGCGCCTGCCATGAAACGCTGCTCAACATCGTGCCGGCAGCGACGCGCGGCAGCATCGCGGTCGTGGGCGCAGGCCCGGCCGGTCTGGCCTTTGCCACCACCGCCGCGCAACGCGGCTTCGAGGTCACGCTGTTCGATGCCGCCGCTGAGATAGGCGGCCAGTTCAACATCGCCAAGCAGGTGCCGGGCAAGGAAGAGTTCTTCGAGACGCTGCGCTTCTTTGGCCGTCAGATTGAACTCACCGGCGTCAAGCTGAAACTCAATACCCGCATCAACGCGACCGAACTGGCCGCTGGCGGCTACACCCACATCGTGCTGGCCACGGGCGTCACGCCGCGCCTGCCCGCCATCGAGGGCATCGATCACCCCAAGGTGGTGGGCTACCTGGACGTGCTGCGTGACAAGTGCGCGGTGGGCAAGACCGTGGCGCTGATTGGCGCGGGCGGCATCGGCTTTGACGTGGCCGAATACCTGCTGCACAGCGGCACCAGCCCGAGTCTGGATGCCGCCAAGTTCTTTGCCGAATGGGGCGTGGACACCAGCTACAGCACGCGCGGCGGCTTGACAGAAGCCGTCATTGAACCGAGCCCGCGCAAGGTCTACCTGCTGCAGCGCAAGGCCAGCAAGGTCGGCGACGGCCTGGGCAAGACCACCGGCTGGATTCACCGAACGTCACTGAAGAACCGCCAGGTCGAAATGATGGCGGGCGTGACTTACCGCAAGGTGGACGACGCCGGCCTGCACATCACCGTGGGTGAGCGCGAGATGACCATTCCGGCCGACACCGTCGTCGTCTGCGCCGGCCAGGACCCGCAACGCGAATTGCAGGCCGAATTAGTCGCCGCGGGCTGCAGCGTGCACCTGATCGGCGGCGCCGACAAGGCCGCCGAGCTGGACGCCAAACGCGCCATTAAACAGGGCACTGAACTGGCGGTGGCACTGGAAGGCGCCAGCGCCGGGGCCGACAAGGCACCCGGGGCGAATCAGCCACAGGGCATGCCGCCCGCCGTGGCGGCATCACTGAAAAAATGGCACGCCATGGTGACGCTGGGCGACCTGAGCGAATTGGCCAGCATCCTGCACCCCAAGGCGGTGTTTCGCTCGCCCATGGCGCACACGCCTTACGCCAGCGCGCAGGCGGTGCAGCTGATTCTGGGCACCGTGGTCAAGGTGTTCGAGGACTTCAGCTACCACCGCGAACTCGCCAGCTTTGATGGCCTGAGCGTGGTGCTGGAATTCAGCGCCAAGGTGGGCGACAAGGGGCTCAAAGGCATCGACATGATCCAGTTCGATTCCGACGGAAAAATTGTTGACTTCGAGGTCATGGTGCGTCCCATGAGCGGGCTGCAAGCGCTGGGCGACGAAATGGGCAAGCGCCTGGCACCCTACCTGGCGGCCTACAAGGCGGCCAAACCGCAATAATCTGCAAACACTGCCAAGAAGAAACCATGGACTACGAAACTCTCTCCGTCACCCTGGACAACCACATCGCCACCGTGCGCCTGAACCGACCCGACAAGGCCAACGCCATGAACGCCACCATGTGGCAGGAAATCCGCCAAGCATTCCAGTGGATCGATGAAACGCCCGAGGCCCGCGTGGCAATTCTGGAAGGCGAAGGCAAACTCTTCACCGCGGGCATTGACCTGCAAATGATGATGGGCTTGGGGCCACAGATCCAGAACGACTGCGATGGCCGCACGCGCGAAGCGCTGCGCCGCGTGATTCTTGATTTGCAAGACACCCTCACCAGCCTGGAGCGCTGCCGCAAGCCGGTACTCGCTGCCATTCACGGCGCCTGCGTCGGTGGCGGCATTGACCTGATCACCTGCGCCGACATGCGCTACTGCTCGGCAGATGCCTATTTCACCATCAAGGAAATCGACATCGGCATGACGGCCGACGTCGGCACGCTGCAGCGCCTGCCCAAGCTCATTGGCGAAGGCATGGCGCGCGAACTGGCCTACACCGGCCGCAAGTTCACCGCCGAAGAAGCGCGAGAGATGCGATTGGTGAATCGGGTGTTTGAATCCCGCGAAGCGCTGCGCGCCGGTGTTCTGGAGATCGCCACCAGCATCGCAGCCAAGTCGCCGCTGTCGATTCGCGGCACCAAGGAAATGATCACCTACGCGCGTGACCACTCGGTCGCCGACGGCCTGAACTACATCGCCACGTGGAACGCAGCGATGCTGATGAGCAAAGACCTGCAGGAAGCGATGATGGCCAACATGGGCAAGCGGGCGGCCACCTTCAAGGACTGACGGCGCGCCTCGGGGCAGTGGTCCCGCCCGACGGCATTTCTTGCCTGGGCGGGGATCCGTAACATGTTGGAGCACCTTGGAATGGCTTAAGATTCATTTATAATGCATCTTTTAACTTCCTGAGGATTTCCCATGAGCTCCTGCGCCACCGGCCACATCACTTCCGAAGCCATTTACCCCTTTGACGCCCGCGGCGTTGCCAAGCGTTTCCGCCATGCTGCCATTTTTGGCGCGCTCGATGCACTTCAACCCGGCGAGACCATGCGCTTTTGCAACGATCACGACCCGCTCCCCTTGTTGAACCAGCTCAGCGCCCGTTACGGCGACGCGGTCTCGATTGCCTATGTGCAGCGCGATCCGGGCGCCATCGTGATCGACTTCGCACGCCTGTAAGCCAAGCCAAGCCAAGCCAACCCAAGCCATCGTCCGTTTCTAAACTTGCTGTCGCGTTCAACGCGGCACGCAAAAAAGGCGCAACGAGCTTCATGCTCGTTGCGCCTTTTTTTGGGCTACTCTAGGCGGATCAAACGCGCTTGGCGCCGGCCAATGCAACCGGAATCGCTTGCTTGGCTTTCCCACCCGTCAGCAAACGCACCGCAAACCAGGCCAGGAACAGCGCGCCGACGGAAAACACCACATCGCCCGGCACCCGCAACCAGACCAGGGTTTCCATGAAGGGCGAATGAATCACTTCGGGTGAACGCGCAAACCACATGCCTTGGGTGATGCTGGCCCAGGCCTGGTAGATACCGGCCGGCACCAGGGAGATGAACACCATCATGCCCAGACCGATGTTGAACGACCAGAACATCGGCGCCAACAGCTTGTCAGACCAGGCCGTGCGATTCGACAGGCCGCGCAGACAAAACAGCAGCAAACCGATCCCCAGCATGCCATAGACACCAAACAGCGCGGCGTGGCCGTGGGCGGCCGTCATGTTGAGCCCCTGCATGTAGTACAGCGCAATTGGCGTATTGATTGAGAAGCCGAGCAAGCCGGCACCGACGACGTTCCAGAAACCGACCGCGATGAAGCACAGGATCGACCACTTGTAGGCTTGCACCCAGGGCGCCGATTTGGAGCGCTGGTAGTTGCGATAGGCTTCCACACCAATCATGGCCAGGGGCACCACTTCCAGTGCCGAGAACATGGCGCCGATGGCAATCACGAAAGTCGGCGTGCCGGTGAAGTACAGATGATGCAAGGTGCCCAGAATACCGCCAAAGAGGAAGACGATGGTTTCCAGCACGATGGCGCTGTTGGCGGTGCTGGCGCGGATCAAGCCCAGACGGGTGAACAGCAAGGCAATGACGGCGGTGGCGAACACTTCAAAGAAGCCTTCCACCCACAAGTGCACCAACCACCAGCGCCAGTACTCGATCATCGAATAATGGGTGTGCGGGCCCCAGGTCAGGGAGGTGGCATAGAAGCCGCCAATGCACAAGGCAGCCAGGAACACCATGGCGATCAAACCCCGGCTCTCGGACGGCGTTTTCAGTGCCGGCCACAGCCCGCGTCCCAACAGGGTGACCCAGAACAACAAGCCGACAAACAGCAGGATTTGCCAGACGCGGCCCATGCTGGTGAACTCCAGTCCCTGATTGCCGATCCAGAAACTGAAATCATTGCCCAAGTGTTGCAGGGTGCCGAGCCAGCCGAACGCAGTGGAGCCCACCACGATGAACAGCAAGGCATAAAACAGCACGTCGACGCCGAGCTTCTGGTACTTCGGTTCGTGGCCTGAGATGGCCGGGGCGATGTACAGACCGGTGGCCAGCCAGGCAGTCGCAATCCACAAGACAGCAAACTGGGTATGAATAGTGCGGCTCACGGTAAACGGCAGAATCTGCGCCAGCGGAAAACCAAAGAAGCTCTGGCCCTCAACGGCGTAGTGGGCGGTAATGGCCCCCATGCCGATTTGCACCAGGATCAGGCCGATCACCACATAAAAATATTTGCGGGTCGCCTTCATGGACGGCGTCGGCTTCAGATCAAACAGCGGATCGTTTTTAGGCGGCGTCGGGTCGCCCTCTTCTTTACTGACCGAATGGTAAAAAATCATGCCCGCTATGGCCGCGATCATGAAAATAATGCTGGCGATTGACCAGATGCCAGCGCCTGCCGTGGGTGTGTTGTCGACCAGCGGTTCATGCGGCCAGTTGCTGGTGTAGCTCAGATCGGTTTCACCGGGTCGGTCGGTAGCGGCCGACCAGGCCGACCAAAAAATGAAGGCCGGCAGCGCCTGCAGATCAACCGGGTCGGGCAAGGACCCGGCGTTCATTGCATACTGTTCGCGCAGTTTGTCCAGAGATGGATCACTGCCAAACAGACTGACGTAATGCTGTACGACTTGTGCCACAGCTTCGGCGCGTTCTGGCGAGAGCGTGATGGTGTCGGTCTTGGCGTCAAAGGTGTTGCGCCGCATCTCGCTCTTGAGTCGAGCGCTGAGTTCGGCTTGTTGCCCGATACTTAACTCCTCAAAAGATTTACCGAAATCACGTTGCGCCCACACTGCACGCAGTGCCAGCGCTTCGCGATGCAACCAGTCGGCCGACCAGTCCGGCGCGACATAACTGCCGTGACCCCAGACCGACCCGAGCTGCTGACCCCCGGCTGAAAGCCAGGCTTCCTGACCGCGCTGAACTTGTCCTTCTGAAAATAAAACCGCGCCCTGGGTACTGACGACTTGTTTGGGAATAGGCGGCGCTGTCAAATAGATCTCGGTGCCGACCCAGCCTAAAACAGCAAAAGACAGTACACAGATGACGGCGAGCCAAGTCCAGAGTTTGCGCGTGGCATGCATGGCGGGGAAT
Organism: Gammaproteobacteria bacterium; assembly: GCA_025359085.1. Classification (GTDB taxonomy): domain Bacteria; phylum Pseudomonadota; class Gammaproteobacteria; order Burkholderiales; family Burkholderiaceae_C; genus Rhodoferax. Next base: position 2,394 of record JANYHL010000041.1, on the reverse strand, counting down.
CCTTCATGGTTAGTTAAAAATTGAATAGGCGTTGGTTCTTGCAAACGCCATAAGATATATTTTATATACCTTTTACTTAAAAAAGTATTTTAAATGTATCTTTAATTTTCAATCAACAGGCTGCCGCCAAAAGAAGTTCCATGCTTGGCGCCACAAGACGTCAGAGCGCTCCAGGCAGCGCCTATCCTCCACCGCGCTGCATGTACAAGTCAAAGCGTTTCATGAAGGTGTAACGCTGCGCCTCGTCAAGCCCGGCAAAACGGAAGCTGACCAGCAGACGGGGAATGCGCATGAGGGCGATCACCCGTGGCTCGCCCACTCGCCAGGTCAAACCCAGGGCACCGTCACCGATGCGCACCCCGGCAGAATACGTTTGCAGCTTCCAGAAATGGTCGCCAATGGCGTTGGGCAGCCACCCCAGCCACTCGGCTTCGGTGCAACCCATGTCGCGCTCAAAACGCTCGGCGTAAAACGACTGCATTCAGCCGCCAGCAATCGGCGGCCAGATCGCCAGCACGTCGCCTTCTACCAAAGTCTGCTTCAGGCGCTTGTCTGGCTCAATGTATTTGCCGTTGACCAGCACCAGATGCACCATCTTGGCTGGCAGGCCATAGGGTTCGATGATCTGGTTGATGCTGGCATCGGGTGCGACATCCAACTCAAGCACATTGCTGTAGCGCGCCTGTGCGGGCAGGTAGTCGGTCAGCGAAGCAAACAGTTTGAAGGTGATTTTCATCGTTAAAAAAAGCTAGCGCCGCCGCTCGTCCTGCGCACCGGTCCAACTGCCTTGCCCCTGGGCGCTGGCCAGGTAGGCTTGCATCAGTTGGGTCGGGTCGTTCACCAGCCGGTCTTTCCAGGCGCCCAGTTTGACCTGGCCTTCTACCAAGCCTCGCATCACACCCACGTTTTCGGTCCAGCCCACGCTGTTGCACCCCACCAGCACATCGTCCATGAACTGCAGGCTCAAGTGGCGGCCCTGGGCCTTGTCGGTGAGTTCCACATGCTCGCCGCCAGGCGCGCCTTGCCAGTCACCAAAGCTGGTTGAAATGAGCCCCAGCGTGTCGAGCACATTGATTTGCGTCACCCCTTTGAGTTCGGCCGTGAGCGCCTGGCCGCGGGCAAAAGCCACCATGTTCAAGGCCGCCACCCGGGCCTGCTCGGCCGCGTTGGGCTGGATGGCGCTGACCACCGCCTTGCCCGACACCTTGTCAAAAGCCTCACAACAATCCCCTGCGGCATAAATGCCGGGCACATTGGTTTGCAGGTGCTCGTCGGTCAATACCCCCAGCAGGCAGGTGAGACCGGAATTTTCCAGAAAACCGATGGCGGGACGCACCCCGGCCGCGCTGATCACGAGGTCGGCCTGCATCGTCCTGCCATTGGAGAGGCGCACGTTCAGGGGGGCGCCCGCTGCAATCGACTCGACCCGGGTACTGGTAAGTACCTCCACTCCTTTGGCATCCACCCAGTCACGAATCATGCCGCCAGCGGTAGGGCCCATCATGCGCGGCACCATGCGGTCGCCCATCTCCACCACGCTCAGCTTCACGCCACGCGCACTGAGCGCTTCCATGATGATGCAGCCAATGAAGCCGGCACCGAGCTGCAGCACGCGCGCACCCGGCTTGGCCAGCACCATGATGGCGCGGGCGTCGGCCAAGGTCCAACAGGTATGTACCCCGGCCGAATCTATGCCGGGAATGGGCGGATGCACCGGATGCGAGCCGGTGGCGACCAGCAGCGTGTCAAACACGATCGACTCACCGCCTTCAAACACTACTTTTTTTATAGCTGCCTGAACAGAAATGACGCGGGCTGCAAGCACATTTATATTCAAATCGGCGAAGTGCGCGGGACTCTTGCGCAGATAGGTGCCGGACTCGTCGATGCTGCCCATCAACAGATAGGGAATCGCCATGCGCGAGTAAGACGGCTCGGGCTCGTCGCCCACGAGCGTGATGGTGTCAAGCGGCGCGTGTCTGCGGATGGTTTCAGCCGCAATGACACCGGCCGGGCCGGCGCCGAGGATGACGTGATGAGTCATATTTTTTCCTTTCAGTAAAAACGGCTCCTTTCAGAGCCGCTTTGTTTTCAGGGGTGGATGGGCGTTTAGAGGCTCAGACGCTCGCGCGTTGCGGCGGTCGGTCGGCCCTCGGAATCCCAACCGCGCACGGCGTAGTACTTGGGCATCATCTCGGCCAGCATGTTGACCTTGCCAGTGGCCGGGCCGGTTTTGCAGGCTTCGGTCAGCAGGCGCTTGGGCAGGCTGTCGTCCTTGGCGGTGAAGCCGGCACGGTTGTTGAACTCGCGCTCCATGTTCCAGATGCGCTCACCGATTTTCTCCAGCTCTTCGGTGGTGTATTGGTCGCCGCAGGCCGCCGAAATTTGCGGCGC
>JANYHL010000029.1 GCA_025359085.1 Gammaproteobacteria bacterium | reverse complement strand
GAGCGCTTGTCCAGCAACGGCGCCAGTGCAATGCCGTCAATCAAGTCAACCGGGTCGAGCACATTGCCTTCGGACTTGCTCATTTTTTTGCCCTGCGCGTCTTTTACCAGACCGTGGATGTAGACGTGTCGGAACGGAACTTGGCCAGTGAAATGCGTGGTCATCATGATCATCCGGGCGACCCAGAAAAAGATGATGTCGTAGCCGGTGACCAGCACGCTGGACGGCAAGAACAAGTCCAGTTCTTTGGTTTTTTCGGGCCAGCCAAGGGATGAAAAAGGCACCAGCGCCGACGAATACCAAGTGTCCAGCACATCTTCATCGCGCCTAAGCAACTTGCCCGGTGCCTGCGCTTGCGCGGCTTCCTCATTGGCCGCAACATACACCTTACCGTCCTCGTCATACCAGGCCGGAATTTGGTGGCCCCACCAAAGCTGGCGGCTGATGCACCAGTCCTGGATGTTGTTCATCCACTGGTTGTAGGTGTTCACCCACTGCTCGGGCACAAACTTCACATCGCCGTTGGCCACCACGTCACGGGCTTTTTGAGCGATGGATTTGCCGGTAGGGTCCTGGCTGCTGACCTTGTTTACTGCCACAAACCACTGGTCGGTCAACATGGGTTCGACCACCGCGCCGGTGCGCGTGCAGACCGGCACCATGTTTTTGTGCGGCACCGCTTTTTCCAGAAAGCCCTGTGCTTCCAGGTCTTTTAGCACCGCCTTGCGGCACACATAACGGTCCATGCCTTGGTATTGGGCGGGGCCGTTCTCGTTGATTTTTGCGTCCAGCGTAAAGATGGTGATCAAGGGCAGGTTATGGCGCTGCGCGACCTGGTAGTCGTTAAAGTCGTGCGCGCCGGTGATCTTGACGCAACCGCTGCCAAAGGCTGGGTCTACATAGCCGTCGGCAATCACCGGGATGGCGCGGTCGCACAGCGGCAAATCCACCAGCTTGCCGATCAGGTGCTGGTAGCGCGGGTCGTCTGGGTGCACCGCCAGCGCACCGTCAGCCAGCATGGTTTCTGGCCGGGTGGTGGCAATATGCATGCCCCGCATTGGCGAGCCGTCGGCCGCCTGCTGCGGCCCGTCGGTGAACGGGTATTCGATATGCCACATAAAGCTGTCGCGCTCTTCGCTTTCCACTTCCAGATCGCTCACCGCCGACTTCAGCACCGGGTCCCAGTTCACCAGCCGTTTGCCCCGGTAAATCAGCCTTTGCTCGTACAGCTGCACAAAGGTTGACGTGACCACCTTGGACATTTTCGGGTCCATGGTGAAGTACTCGTGCTGCCAACTTACCGAGTCGCCCATGCGGCGCATTTGGCGGGTGATGGTCGAGCCAGACTCTTCTTTCCATTCCCAGATTTTGCTGACGAAGTTTTTCCGACCCAGGTCGTGACGGGTTTTGCCGCCTTCAGCTGAACTTTGCAGCTTGCGCTCCACCACGATTTGCGTCGCAATGCCAGCGTGGTCGGTACCCGGCACCCAGAGCGTGTTAAAGCCCCGCATGCGGTGGTAACGCGCCAGCGCATCCATGATGGTTTGGTTGAAGGCGTGGCCCATATGCAGCGTGCCGGTCACGTTGGGCGGCGGCAATTGAATGGCAAAGGACGGCTTTGATGCATCCAGCGTGGGTGCGTACTGGCCGCTTTGCTCCCAGGCCGGCCCCCAGCGCTGTTCAATAGCGCCCGGCTCGAACGACTTGTCCAGACTGTCGAGGCCGGGCGTGGCCACCGGCCCAGCAACCGGGTTGGAGGCAGCTGCAAAGTTGGTGGCAGTGGGCAGGGGCAGGGCAGCGTCGGTCATGGGGGCAATGGAGTGCGGCATTTACAGGCGTGCCGCGTAGGTAATTTGAAAGGGGCCGGGCAAATGCCGGGCCAAAGTGGGTAGCCAGGCAGGCCGACCCGTGGAACGGCGCTGCCTGCGGCGGTGCAAACCTGGGATTTTATTCGACACGGCAGCCGACAGCGGTTGATTGAACAGCGGGTTTTTGATGGTGCTCAGGCGCGGGTGTAGCGTGGCTGTGTAAAGTCGGACGGTGTTGTGTATCTGAAATCTACAAGTCGCATGCTGTTTTTACTGTCTCCTGCCAAGTCGCTCGATTTCGCAACCCCGGCCCATGTGGCGGTGTCCAGCGCGCCGCTGTTTGCGGACCAGTCGGCTCGCCTGATTGCAGAGTTGCGCAGCAAAAGCCCGGCCCAGATTGCCCACCTGATGGATCTGTCCGACAACCTGGCAAACCTGAACGTCGCCCGCTATGCCGCCTGGTCGGCGCAGCCCGCGGCATGCAATGCAAAGCAGGCCGTGCTGGCGTTTAACGGGGATGTTTACGCGGGGCTTGACGCCAAAAGCCTGACGGGGGCACAGCTTGACTGGGCGCAAGACCACGTGTGTATTCTGAGCGGGCTCTACGGCGTGTTGCGGCCACTGGACCGCATGCAGGCACACCGGCTGGAAATGGGCACGGCGCTGGCCACCAGCGAAGGCCGCAACTTGTACCAGTTTTGGAGCCGCCAGATTGCCCATTACCTGAACCAGCGCGCTGCAGCCAGCCTGGCACCCGTGATCGTCAATCTGGCCAGTGAGGAATACTTCAAGGCGGTAGATGCCAAGGCACTGAAAGCCCGGGTGGTGACTTGCGTGTTTGAAGAACTGCGCAACGGCCGCTACCGCACCATCAGCTTTAGCGCCAAGCGGGCGCGTGGCCTGATGGCCCGCCATGCGGTGGTGCAGCGCATTCAGATGGTCGGGCAGCTCACGGGGTTTGCTGCGGAAGGTTATCGGTTTGATGCGGGCGCATCGGCTGCCGACCGGCTGGTGTTCCGCCGGC
>JANYHL010000147.1 GCA_025359085.1 Gammaproteobacteria bacterium | reverse complement strand
CGACGACAAAAAGGGCGAGGAAAGCGGCGAGTTGATTGACTTCAGCGGGCAGGAATCACTGGGTGCCTGCCCGAAATGCGGCGCCGCCGTGTTTGAGCATGGCAAAAACTACGTTTGCGAGAAGTCCGTGCCGACCGCCGCGCAAGCCACACCGAGCTGTGACTTCAAGACCGGCCAGGTCATCCTGCAGCAACCGATTGAGCGCGAGCAGATGCGCAAGTTGCTGACCAGCGGCAAGACCGACTTGCTCGACAAGTTTGTCTCGATGCGCACCCGGCGCGGCTTCAAAGCCATGCTGGCTTGGGACGCCGAGGCGGGTAAAGTGAATTTTGAGTTTGCCCCGAGCAAATTCCCGCCGCGCAAGACTGCGGCCACCCCCTTGACCAAAGCGGCTGTTGCTTCTAAAACAGGAGCTGCTCGCGCAGCACCGACGGGGGCTACAGCCAAAAAATCCGTTAAAAAAGTAGCCAGCCCGAAAGCCGCGGCCAAGGCCGCTGCCAAAACGCCACGCAAAGCAGCGGTCAAAAGAACCGCCAGCCCGGGCGCCGGTTTACAGCCCAGTGCAACCTTGGCCGCCGTGATTGGCTCCGAGCCGGTGGCGCGGCCGCAGGTCATCAAGAAGCTGTTGGACTACATCAAGACCCACAATCTGCAAGACGCCGCCAACAAACGCAACATCAACGCCGACGCCAAATTGCTGGCCGTGTTCGGCAAGCCGCAGGTCACGATGTTCGAGCTGGCCGGGATTGTCGGCAAACACCTGACACCAGGCACAAAATAGGAACTAGGGCAGCGCCATGAACCATGCGGTCGCGCGCCTGCGCGAGCAGCGCCTGGCCAGCCTGGCGAGCCTTGGCAAGCCCTTTGTTGCCCGCGGTTCGCACGCACCGCGCTGCCCCGCCTGCCGTGTCATTTTCAGCCACTGCCTGTGTGCCTTGCGCCCCCAGCTGACGACCCGGGCCGGCATCTGCCTGATCATGGGTGACATGGAGCCGCTCAAACCCAGCAACACCGGCTGGTTGATCGCCGATGTGGTGCCGGACACCGCCGCCTTTGGCTGGTCGCGCACGGCGGTGGACCCCGCCTTGCTGGCCCTGCTGGCCGACCCGCAGTGGGCGCCTTGCCTGGTGTTTCCCGGCGAGTATGTCGCCCCGGAGCGCGTCGTCACCGAGGTGTCCCAGGTTCCCGGCAAACGCCCGCTGTTTGTGCTGCTGGATGGCACCTGGTCGGAGGCGCGCAAGATGTTTCGCAAAAGCCCCTATCTCGACCACCTGCCGGTGCTGAGCCTGCAGCCCGAGCAACTCTCGCGCTACCGCCTGCGCCGCTCGATCCGCGACGACCACCTGTGCACCTCGGAGGTGGCCGCCCTGTGCCTGGCCTTGGGCGGCGAGCCGCAGGCGGCCGAGGTGCTGGAGACTTATCTGGAGGTCTTCAGCAACCATTACTTGAATTCCAGGCAGTCCGTGCCGCCGGATCTGGAGGATGCGGCGCATCGGCGTTTGCGGGTGCTGGCTGAGGCTGTGCAGGTTGGGTAGTTGAATTTCTCGCCGCATTTCTGACGGACAAGTTGTGAAACTGAATGGTGGGTGTCGATTTATGTGACCGTCGCTTGTGCAGCGTTACCCGACCCCCACGAACGGCAGGTTACTTCAGCGACAGCCAACACACGTGTGAGCTGTGCCTGGGGCATTTGGTGCGCACGCCTCGCCGAACCATCGATCATTTGTTCAGTCTTTTTGTCCCTGTCTATCGCTATCGCTGCAGTCGATATTCGTGCCAGTGGACAGGCAATCTTCGGGTCACTCGCGCTCAGACAAGCGCGCGCCCAGTGAAGTCACGCTGAGCACACCAGGACTGTTCATCCCATGGGCCGGCGATCGCCGGAGATTTTCATGATTTATTTTTCTAACATTGCCCTTTTTGGGGCCGTCACGGTGCTGATTCTATTGATCATCCCGCGCGCCTCGCGAGCCCGTCAGCCCGCAGCGGACGCCCGTTTGGCCGCAGCAACAGCGGGTAGCACAAACTGTCTGACCAAGCCTTCAGACTGTAGCAATGTTCGCTTGAGGGAGTACGCCTTGCGAAATCTAGTTTTGAGGACCTCTGTAAGTTGTGCGGCAATGGCGGTCACGTGTCTGATTGCAATTCCATCTGCGCGGGCTCAGGAGGCGCACGTCACTTCCCCGGTTGACCACGGAGACGACAGCGGCCCATCAGTCGAAGCCGCACGTGTTGTGGTCCGTTCCGCCGCCGAGTGGTTGGCGAGCGTATCGGGAGCAGACCGTGCCAGGCGTGCGCTCACCATCTCGGCGAAAATCTGAGAGCGCCGACCCGACCAGCCCACGCGCACGGCCGCCGCAATCGAGGGATGCCAATGTTCAACGCGCAGCCCCAAACCAGGGGCCGACGCGCCAGAGCAGGTCTGCCGATCAGGACCAAAGGCCCCAACCGGCGCCAGGGCGTGAGAAAAAGCGTGACAAAGAGGAGGAGCGAGCTCAGGAGCGCAACAAGTAGGGCGGGCCATCGGCCTGCTCGCTGGTCGGATCATGGTAGCCAGAGCTGAACTGACAAGAGGTCCGCACCATCACCAGTTGCGCGCCGATTTACATCGTAGTCGGGTTACGCTTGCCCGCAGGGGAGCAAATTCCCATATTTCGGAGATCGAACCGTCGTTTTCAATGTCGGCTATGGGGCGGGCAGTTCCGATATCTGTAGGTCGGCAATGTGTCTTCAAGAGTCAGTGGCCGGGACGTTGTGTAAGATTTCGCTGGAATGCCAGGCACAGACCGACTGGAGTCAATCGCCAGAGGATGTCGACGCACAGCAAGCGACCCCAATCGAGGCCATTGCCGGGCCATACGGCTGCTGATGCCTACTATTTATGCCAAATCGGCCTGTAGCCCCCGTATTCATTGCGGGAGCAGCTACTGTTTTAAAAAATGACCCGTTGCCAGGTCTTCATGCGTAGGGTGTGAATGCATTGCCATCACGGCCAAGCAACTGCATGAGTTTGGGGTGAATGAATAGCTTTTCCTTGCCTGCCTTCACTTCGCGCAGGACGCCGATGGCGGTCAACTCCTTCAGGTAGCGCGAGGCCGACTGGCGCTGGGCAATGTTTTTTTCGACCAGGTTGCCAATGCGGCAATAGGGCTGCTCAAAGATCACGTCCACCAGTTCGCGGGTGTAGATTTTGGGCAGGCGCTCGCGCATATGGGCGGTGGTGTGCTCGGCCAGCGCGCGGATGGCGGCGATCTTGCCAGTGGTCCATTTGGCGGTTTCTTCCACGGCCTGCAGCATGAAGAGAACCCACGGCTCCAGGTTGCCGGTGCGGGTGGTGTCCAGTAGCAGGCGGTAGTAGTTGGCCTTGTGGGCAATGATGTGGCGGCTGAGGTAGAGGATGGGCAGCGTCAGCAGCTCGGCCTGAATCAAATACAGGATATTGAGCACCCTGCCCGTGCGGCCATTGCCGTCAGCAAACGGGTGAATGGCTTCAAACTGGTAGTGGCCCACGGCCATGCGGACTAATGGGTCCAACTCAGTCTGGTTGTTTAAAAAACGCTCCCAGTTGGCCAGCAGCTCGCGCAGGCAGGTTTCGCCTTCGGGCGGGGTGTAGATCACTTCACCGGTGCGGTCATTCATGAGCTGGGTGCCGGGCGTGCGACGGATGTCAAGGTCAGTGGCCTTGATGGTGCGGCAGACTTCAACAGCCGTGGCCGTGCACAGCGGGCGGGCGGCCAAAGACTGGTAGCCTGTGTACAGCGCGGTGCGGTAGCGCAGCGCCTCTTTGGTAGCGGCGTTGGCCAGCTTGTCGCCACCCTGGGCGTACTGAAACAACTGGTCGGCGGTGGTCACGATGTTTTCGATTTCCGAGCTGTCTTTGGCTTCCAGCAGCGGCAATGTGTTGATGAGCATCGTCTGGTTCGGAATCAGCTCGGCGGCCTGCTTGAGCTCGGCCAGCGCCGCCCGGGCCGTGATGCATTGTTTGAGCACGGCCTTGGTCTCCAGCTCCGCCTCAGGGGGCAGCGGCGGCAATTGGTTCCAGGGCTTGTCAGCGCGCCAAACGGGGGTTGAATCAGTCATGTCGATATTTGTTAATTTTCTAGACGTGAAATGAATACATGTCGATGCCATCGACATGTGGAAATAACGTGTCTACATTTTTCTGTTTTATCGACACATTAAACCACGACTCAGCGAATGGTAAAAAAGGGCTGGCGCTTTTCAAGTGCAGCGATGAGGTCTCCCCTCGCAAGTGAGGGGGTGAAGGTAACGTCCTGCCTGGTGCCGCCCAAGGCGATGAAATAGTGGCGTTTAAACCGCCGTTACGCCGCACTCTGGGTGGGGGAATTTGGGTGGCCATCAGGGCCCTCGGCGGTGGTGCTGTGTTTGAGCAACTCACCGTACACAAACGCCTCAAGCACAGGGGCGTGAAACGTTATATGTTGATGAAGCAACAATCCCTGGCCATGGCTGCCGATCAAACCTTTGAGCAATACCGCAAGGCTGGTAGCCGTCAGTGCGGGGTGAGGCGAGGTGGGTTTCGCCTTGCTCCAGCGGCAAGCTGCCTCCATTCACTCCAGCGCTCCACCGCCTGCGCCAGCTCGGAGCGCAGATTGCGCGGCAATCAATGAACATGCAATTTCTCTTGCAGCCAGATCTTGATCAATGATTGGTAGGGCACATCCCGGGAATTTGCCGCTGCTTTGATGGCGTCCAGCAAATGTTGGGGCAGTCGAAGCGAAATCGTCTTGGTCGTCGGTTTCAAGTTGGGCAAGGTCACCTTGTTGGCTTTCGACCAGTCGAGGTGATCGGTCGAATCATGCGACTCCCAGAACTCACGCTCCTGCGCTTCGTTGGCGAATTTTGGAACGGTTTTAAGTTGCTTGTTCATAAATGGCGCGCTCCTTTCGATGCCTGTCTCTGGCTGAAATCACCCGTATCAACATTCCTGACGACTGCAGGGTGAACGTGATGTGCAGTGCTCGGCCCTCATCCGTTTTCCCTAAAGCGTGAATTCTTGGTTCTTGTTGGCTGTGAACGCCATCTTCTAAAAGTAGCAACGGTGCATTGAAGAAAACTTGCTCAGCTTCTGCCATAGAGACGGCGTGCTTTTCGTTCTTTCGGGCATTTCCATCATCCCAATTGAATCCGGAAACCTTGTTTAAATCAAGCATTTTTGTATATTACCATCATATACATTTTTCCACAATTCGGAGCCTTCACCGCACGCTCTGGCGCGCTGACAGCACGCTGGGAAAGCCATGCTGGTCGGCATTGTTGGCCAGCCTTTGGGGTGCTGCGGCCGGGGCTGGGAATACCCTGATGCAGCCAAGGCGACGCGCTCTTATTATCAAAATTTTGGAGCGCATCCGATGAAACCAACTCTCAAACACACGCTGCTGGCCGCCGCCCTGATCGGCGGCGCCAGCCTGACCCACGCCGCCGCTTTTACCCTCAGCAGCCCCGACATCCAGGCCGGGGGCATGCTCGCCAAGACCTTCGAATTCAATGGCTTTGGCTGCACCGGTGACAACAAATCACCGGCGCTCAAATGGAGCGGCGCGCCCAAGGCTGCCAAGGCATTTGCCGTCACCGTGTACGACCCGGACGCGCCCACCGGCTCGGGTTGGTGGCACTGGATGGTGATCAACCTCCCGGCCGAGGTGACCGAGCTGGCGGCCAACGCCGGGGCGGTCGGCGGGGCCAACCTGCCGACGGGTGCCAGCCAGGCGCGCATTGACTATGGGGTGGCGGGCTGGGGTGGCGTGTGCCCGCCAGCAGGTGACAAACCGCACCGCTACATCTTTACCGTCTATGCCCTGAAGGACAAGCTTGAAGTTCCGGCCGACGCCACTGCGGCGCTGACCGGTTATATGATCCGCGGCAACAGCCTGGGCCAGGCCAGCTTCATCGCCAAGTATGGCCGACCGAAAGCCAAATGAGCCGGCAGCGCCGCTGTCAAACAGGCGTCAGTTGCTTGTATTTTTTGCTCAAAACCGGATTACCCTCGGCCCATGACCTCCTCCCTAGCGCCACCCTGCGTGCCCCAAATCCGCCTCTACCAAAACTGGCTGCGCGAGCAGCGGGGTTTGTCGTTTGAGTCGTACGACGCTTTGTGGCGCTGGTCGGTGACCGATCTCGACGCTTACTGGCAAAGCATCTGGGACTACTTTGACCTCCAATCGCCGACGCCGCACAGCGCGGTGTGTGATGGTGCGCCGATGCCCGACACGCGCTGGTTCATCGGCGCCCGGGTCAACTATGCGCGACAGGTGCTGCGCCATGCAGACGCGGCCGATGCGGGCGGTTTTGCGGCCATCCTCAGCCACAATGAAGACACACTGGGCAACGCACCGGCCCGGCGCTTGAGCTGGCCCGAGTTGCGCCGCCAGGTCGCCTCGCTGGCGCTGCACTTGCAGGCACACGGGGTGCAACCGGGCGACCGCGTCGCCGCCTACCTGCCCAACGGCCCGGAGGCGATGGTGGCATTTCTGGCCACGGTGAGCATCGGTGCGGTGTGGAGCATTTGCGCGCCCGACATGGGCAGCAACGCGGTGCTGGACCGCTTCAGCCAAATCGAGCCCAAGGTGCTGATTGCGTGCGACGGCGTCACCTACGGCGGGCGCGAGCTGGACCGCCGCGCGGTGCTGGCCGAGCTGTGTGCGGCACTGCCCACGGTGCAGCACCTGATCGTGCAGCGCAACCTGGGGTTGCCCGCGGATACTATTAAAACAGTAGCTAGTCAGGCATATTTTACGGTGGCTACAGCCAGAAATGATGCAAAGACTGAAGCGTTCCAGCCGCTTTGGCTGGCGTTTGATCACCCGCTGTGGGTGGTCTATTCGAGCGGCACCACCGGCCTGCCCAAGCCGATTGTGCACGGCCATGGCGGCACCATCCTGGTGGCGCTGGCGCTGAAAAACCTGCACAACGACATCGGCTGCAGTTACCACCCCAACACGCTCGGCGAACGCTATCACTGGTACAGCACCACCGGCTGGGTGATGTGGAACGCGCAAGTCAGCGGCCTGCTCAGCGGCACCACCTGCTGCCTGTTTGACGGCAGCCCGGGCGGGCGC
>JANYHL010000058.1 GCA_025359085.1 Gammaproteobacteria bacterium | reverse complement strand
ATCAGAGGTGGGCACGCGAAACGACATGCCGGTGAGCTTTTTGTTCAGCTCGGGAATCACCACGCCCACGGCCTTGGCGGCGCCGGTGCTGCTCGGAATGATGTTTTCCAGAATGCCACGGCCGCCGCGCCAGTCTTTGTTGGACGGGCTGTCCACGGTTTTTTGCGTTGCCGTGGCAGCATGCACGGTGGTCATCAGGCCGCGCTTGATGCCCCAGTTGTCGTGCAGAATTTTTGCCACGGGCGCCAGGCAGTTGGTGGTGCACGATGCGTTGGAGATGATGGCTTCACCAGCGTATTTGCTGTCGTTCACGCCATAGACAAACATCGGGGTGTCGTCTTTGGAAGGAGCCGACATGATGACTTTTTTGGCGCCCGCGGTGATGTGCTTTTGCGCACTTTCCTTGGTCAGGAACAAACCGGTGGCTTCGATCACGATGTCGGCACCGACTTCATTCCATTTGAGTTCCGCCGGGTCTTTGACAGCGCTGAGGCGAATCTTCTTGCCGTTGACGATCAGGTCGTTGCCCGCAATGGCGATGTCGCCCTTGAAGCGGCCATGCACCGAGTCAAACTGCAGCATGTAGGCCAGGTAAGCCGGCTCCAGCAAGTCGTTGATGCCGACGACTTCAATGTCCTTGAAGTCTTGCACTGCCGCACGAAACACCATGCGCCCGATACGGCCAAAGCCGTTGATACCTATTTTGATTGTCATTTGCTTTTTCTCCATTAGTTAAAAGTTGAAACCTGTTTACTTGCGCAAAACCTTTTCCACCGTGTCGGCCACATTTTCGGGCGTAAAGCCGAAGTGTTGGAACAACACCGGCGCGGGTGCGGATTCACCGTAGCTGTCGATGCCGACCACGGCCGCGCAGCCATATTTCCACCAGCCAGCGGATACGCCCATCTCAATCGCAATGCGCGGCACGCCGGCTGGCAGCACGGCTGTTTTGTAGGCCGTGCTTTGTTGATCAAATGTAGTGGTACTCGGCATGGAGACGACGCGCACTGCTATTTTTCTTGCAGCAAGAATTTCTTGCGCTTTCAACGCCAGTTGCACTTCGGAGCCGGTGGCGATGAGCACCGCCTGGGTTTTTTTCTTCAGCCCCACCTCCGACGCCTCGGCCAGTATGTAGGCGCCCTTGCTGATATCACCCAGACTGGCCTTGGGCGCGTAGTGGATGTTTTGGCGGCTCAGCAACAGCGCGGTCGGCTTGTGCTTGTTCTGCAAGGCCACGGCCCAGGCGACCGCTGTTTCCGCGGTGTCGCCGGGACGCCAGACGTCCAGATTCGGGATCAAGCGCAGTGAAGCGGCGTGTTCGATCGATTGGTGCGTCGGGCCATCTTCGCCCAGGCCAATGCTGTCATGCGTGAAGACATGCACCACGCGCAGCTTCATCAGCGCGGCCATGCGGATGGCGTTGCGGCTGTAGTCGCTGAAAGTTAAAAAGGTGCCGCCATACGGGATCAGGCCGCCGTGCAGTGCCACGCCGTTCATGATGGCGGCCATGCCGAATTCGCGTACGCCGTAGTTGATGTGGCGCCCGCCCACCCGCACACCGTCGGCATTGGGCGTTTGCACCACGCCACCGGTAAAGTCAAAACGCAAATTGGGCGTGCTCTTGGTGTTGGTCAGGTTCGAGCCGGTCAGGTCGGCGGAACCCCCGAGCAGCTCCGGCAGCGCAGCGGTGAAGGACTCCAGCGCCAGTTGCGAGGCTTTGCGCGAGGCCACGGTTTCAGCCTTGGTGTGGGCCGCCACAGCCGTGTTCACCGCTACTTGGGCAAAGTTCTTCGGCAGGTCGCCCTTCATGCGACGCAGCAGCTCTTTGGCCAGGTCGGGGAAAGCGGCTTTGTAAGCGGCAAATTGCTCATTCCAGGATGTTTCGGCGGCCGCGCCGGCGGCCTTGGCGTCCCAGGCAGCGTAAATGGCGGACGGGATCACAAACGGTTTATGCGGCCACCCCAGCGCGTCTCGCGTGAGTCTGATTTCTTCCGCACCGAGGGGCTCGCCATGCGCCTTGCTGGTGTTGGCGCGATTCGGTGAGCCATAGCCGATGGCGGTCTTGCAGATGATCAGCGTCGGCTTGTCGCTCGACTCTTTGGCCTGGGCGATGGTGCTGGCCACGAGCTCGGCATCTTGCCCGTCGATCGGGCCCAACACGTTCCAGCCGTAGGCGACAAAGCGCAGCGCGGTATTGTCGATGAACCAGGGCGCCACCGGGCCATCAATCGAGATGCCGTTGTCGTCGTACAGGGCGATCAGCTTGTTCAGTTTCCAGGCGCCCGCCAGCGCGGCCGCTTCGTGGCTGATGCCTTCCATCAGGCAACCGTCGCCCATGAAGGTGTAGGTGTGGTGGTTGACGACGTTATGACCGTCGCGGTTAAACTCGGCCGCCAGCAGTTTTTCAGCCAGCGCCATGCCGACTGCATTGGTGATGCCCTGGCCCAGTGGGCCGGTCGTGGTTTCAACGCCGGGTGTCACACCCACTTCGGGGTGGCCCGGTGTTTTGGAGCCGAACTGGCGAAACTTCTTCAGCTCGGCCATCGGCAGCTTGTAGCCCGTCAGGTGCAGCACGGCGTAGAGCAGCATCGAGCTGTGGCCGTTGCTGAGCACAAAGCGGTCGCGGTCCAGCCATTGGGGATTGGCCGGGTTGTGCTTGAGGTGTGAGCCCCACAACGCGACCGCCATGTCGGCCATGCCCATGGGCGCGCCGGGGTGGCCCGAGTTGGCGGCTTGCACCGCATCCATCGCCAGCGCACGGATCGCGTTGGCCATCTCCCTGCGGCTAGCGCCAATTTGTTGTGATGTTTGCGCTTGTTCTGGTTCAGCCATGGGTGCCAACTCCGGGGTATGAGGGGTGAGGGAAAACCATGGATTTTACCGGCCAGAAAAATAAGGCCCGGCCGGGGCTATGCTTTGGGCTGCTAACCAAGCCTTTGAAGGACTGCCATGAGCCTGCTGTTTTCCCCCCTGCATCTGCCCTCGCCACGCGGTGGCCTGACCTTGCCGAACCGCATTGTGGTGGCCCCCATGTGCCAGTACTCGGCCCACCAGGGCGAAGCCAGCGACTGGCATCTGATGCATTGGGGCAATTTGTTCAACAGTGGCGCGGCGATGTTCACGATTGAGGCCACCGCCGTGCTGCCCGAAGGCCGCATCAGCCCCCAATGCCTGGGGCTGTGGGACCAGCCTACCGAAGCGGCGCTGGCCGACAAACTGCAACGGGCACGCCAGCTTGCACCGGCGCTGCCGGTGTGCATTCAACTCGCGCACGCCGGGCGCAAGGCGTCCAGCGCGCTGCCGTGGCAAGGCGGGCAACTGCTGCCCCCGACGCGAGGGGGCTGGGAGACGTTTGCTCCCTCGGCCTTGCCGCAGTTGCCCGGCGAGTCGCCGCCGACCGAATTGACGCTGGGCCAGATGGCGCAGATCAGGGACGCGTTTGCCACCGCTGCCCAGCGGGCCGCGCGCATCGGGTTGGAGGCGGTGGAGATTCACAGCGCCCATGGCTATTTGCTGCATGAGTTCTTGTCGCCGCTGGCGAACCAGCGCAGCGATGCGTATGGCGGTAGTTTTGAGAACCGCATCCGCTTTCCGCTCGAAGTGTTTGCCGCCGTGCGCGCCGCCTTTGACGGCGTGCTGGGCTTGCGCGTCTCGGCCTCCGACTGGGTCGAGGGCGGCTGGGACGTGGCGCAAAGTGCGCAGTTTGCCCAGCGCCTGAAGGCCCTCGGTTGCGACTTCATTCATGTTTCTTCGGGCGGTGTGTCGCCGTTGCAAAAGATTGCTCTGGGCGCGGGCTACCAGGTGCCGATGGCGCGGGTCATTCGGGCCGCCAGCGGCATGCTCACCACCGCCGTCGGTTTGATCACCGACGCTAACCAGGCCGAAGCCATTTTGCAGGCCGGAGACGCCGATCTGATTGCACTGGCGCGAGCCTTTTTGTATGAGCCGCGTTGGGCTTGGCACGCCGCGGTCGCGCTGGGCGGCGAAGTGGTGGCCAACCCGGTCTACTGGCGTTGCCTGCCACGCGAGGCGCAGCCGGTATTTGGCAAGGTGTCGATTGGCGGGCGGTAACCGAAATTTTAAGGATTTTAGGGCGGTAGCCCTCGTCCAGTATGCATAAGTAGCTAATTTATTAATAGCAAAAATGCGCTATCAGTTGTCGACAGTGGGTCACGGCACGCCCGGCCGTGAACCGACGCACCAACGTCCGGGACGGGGACCTGAAACATGGCTGGGGCACCGGAGAAATGGTGCCCCTCATCAAACCAGATACGCACCTTTTCTCAGTAACGCGAGTCCGCCGGTTTTTTGTCCTTTGGCCAATCCTTCACCTTGTCCGGGTAATCAGGGCGTGGCTGGTGCGTGAAATACTCGGCGACATCAACGGACTCCTGATCCGAAAGCCCCCCTTGTCCCAACGGAAATTTCTCATGGAACCCGATCGGCATGTTGCGCTTGACAAAAGCCGCCGCGGTATAGGTACGGGCCATGCCGGCGCCGATGTTGAATGAGTCATCCCCCCAAAGCGGCGGGTAGATGAAACTGCCGTCCGCCTGCTTCAGGCCTTCGCCGTCCTTGCCGTGGCATACCGCGCACTGCGTCGCGTACACCTGCTTGCCATTTTCCAGGTTGGGCTTGATCGCCATATCCACCTTACCGACGCCGCGCCCGGCGACCTTGTCCTGCGGCTTGGTTTCCTTTTTCATCCAGTCGAAATAGGCCACCATGGCTTTCATGTCCGCCGAATCCACGGGCAGCGGTTTTCCGTTCATGGAGCGTCTGAAGCAGCCGTTGATTCGGTCTTCGAGCGTGATGACCCGGCCGGCGCGCGGGGCATAGCTGGGGAAGAAGGCCGATACGCCGACGAATGGTGACCCATCGGCCACCGTGCCGGCATTGAGGTGACAGCTGGTGCAATTCAAGGCGTTGCCGACGTTCTGCGGCAACAGCGCCTTGGTTTCAAGATGCAGGCGCATGCCGCGAACCAGCTGCCCGGCGTTCGGGCCGACGAGCATGTTGGCCAGTCGTGGCGTTTCAAAAGTGGACGAATCCGTGGTCTTGGGATCGAGTTGCGCACGCATCTTTGTCACTTGAGAGGCCGCAACCGGTTCGGCGTTATTACCCCAGCTGGTGCGCATAAAACTCAGGATTTCCGCCAGTTCCTGATCGGACAGCCGGGCAAAGGCCGGCATGGTGTAGACGCGTGGATGCGCGACGGTTTCTGCCGTTTTCCAGCCGGTCAGCGTGATGTGCATTAATGTGGCCGGATCGGAGGCCGTGATAGTAGGGTTGCGCTGCATGGCTGGGAATATTCCCTTGACCCCTGCGCCATCCTGGCGATGACAATCGACACAGAACTGCACATAACCCAATCCGCCGCGTGTCGTGAACAGATTGGCGGGAACCGTCGCTGCCGCAACGCGCACCGGCGCCGCGGGCATGGGCAGATCGTGTTCGCCCGGCGGCAGCGACTTTAAATAGGTGGCTATGGCCGTCAGATCGGCATCTGTGAAGTGCTGGGTGCTGTTATGAATCACCTCCGCCATATTGCCGGAAACCGTGGAAAAACTATTCTGTCCCGTTTTCAGCAGCAGGGCAGTGTCCTCTACCGTCCACAAATTGCGCAGGCTGAGCGCGCGCCACGAGTCAACCGTTTCGCCCGCCAGATAGTACTTGCCATTGGAACCGGCATCACTCATGGCCTTCTCCTGGAAAGCAATGCCGCGCGGCGTATGGCAGGAGCCGCAATGTCCCAAGCCTTGCACCAGATAGGCGCCCTGGTTCCAAACGGCATCCTTGCTTGCGTCCAGCTTGAACGGCTCATCTTTTAGAAACGCCCAGTTCCAGAACGACAAACCCCAGCGCATGCTGAACGGCCAGCGCATCTCCGCCGGCTTGTTGGGCCGACTGACCGGCGCCAAGCCTTTCATCAGAAAAGCGTACAGGGCACGCATATCGTCCTGGTTCATCTTGGCGTAGGAAGGATAAGGCATGGCCGGGTACAAATTGTGCCCGTCCGTGGCCACGCCTTTGCGCATGGCGCGATCAAATTGCGCAAACGAATAATTGCCGATGCCGCTAGCGGTGTCCGGTGTGATATTGGTCGAATAAATGGTGCCCATCGGCGTCGTGAGTTCAAGGCCGCCCGCCATCGCCGGCCCGTTCTTTGCCGTGTGGCAGGCCACGCAATCGCCCAAGTGCGCCACATACTTGCCGCGCTCAATCAACGCGGCCTGGTTGTCGGGAGGCATGGGTGCTTGCGCGGCGCTATTTATTGGGGGCTGTGCCGGGTCAGCGGCCTGCGCGTTGTGACCGAGAAACAGAGACGCGCCAAGCACGGACAGAATCAATCGGGCGAGATTCATGGCAGAACTCCTTCAAAGAAAAAACACTTATAGCCTTCTTCTTGGTTGGGTGGGTTATCCCATTTGTCGCCACAAGAAGAGTACCAACGCTGGGTGTGAGCTTGGGCCCCCACAATCAAGGACAGCCCCACTTTGATTTCTGCGCATTTGAGCACAAATCGCCAGTGCAATAACGCCAAGACGAGGCGAGTAATTTGTCTGTCAGATCGCTGAATCAACAACAGCCTGGATGTTGCGCCTGGCGTTGAGGCCTCCCCTTGTCCGTTAAGTATGGAAAGCTATTTTATTAATAGCTAAAATGCGTCTTTGCAAGTCCCAACCGCTGGTTGTAAGCATGTATTTTTTGCGCTGTTGCGTCTTCCTGCTGCTGTTGGTCTTCCTGGGTCCGACGCCGGTAGCGGCGGCCGAGCCTGGCGCGGTCCGCATCGGTGTACTGGCCTTTCTTGACGCCCAGGCGATGAGCGGCCAGTGGGAGCCTGTGCTCGAGCACCTCGCCACGGCGCTTCCCGGTTACAGGCCGGTTCTTGTTCAACTTGACCACACCACCCTGCGCGCGGCGGTGGCCGCCCATTCGGTCGATTTCGTCATCACCAATCCGGGCAGCTACGTGGCGCTTGAAATGGAATTTGGCATCAGCCGCATTGCCACGCTCGACACGGCCCAGGCCCCTTCTCCCATGCGCGCAGTCGGCTCGGCCGTGATTGTGCTGGCCGAGCGCAAAGACTTGAGATCGTTGGCTGACCTTGCAGGCAAACGGGTGATGGCGGTTGGAGAAGACGCTTTTGGTGGCTTCCAGTTGGCCTGGAGGGAGTTTGCGCAACTGGGCATTGATCCTTTTACGGATTTTTAGAAACTCGAATTTGTCGGTTTGCCGATGAGTAAATTGACGCAGGCCGTGGCTGCTGGTCGTGCCGATGCGGGCATCGTTCGGGCCTGTCTGATCGAGAGTCTTGCGCCGCAGGTCCAGTCGAAATTTCGTGTGCTGTCGCCACGCGTTGAACCTGATTTTCCGTGCCAGACGTCGACCCGCCTTTATCCAGACTGGCTGATTGCGACCTTGCGCAGCACCCCGCCGGCGCTGGCCAAATCGGTCGCCACGGCCTTGCTCGTCATGGCGCCAACAGCCGAAGGGCTGTCCTGGACCGTGCCGGCCGACTACCAGTCGGTCCATGACTTGTTTCGGGAACTGCGCACCGGTCCGTACAGCTACCTGCAGGAAAGCACCCTGCGCGCGACAGCGCTGCGTTACTGGCCAGCCGGTCTGGTGCTGGCCACGCTGCTGCTGGCCTGGGTTGTGTACACCGTGCGGGTTGATCATCTGGTGCAGTCGCGCACGGCCGAACTGCGCCGTGCACTCGATGAGCGCCAGGCCATCGAACGGCGCATGCTCATGCACCAGGAACAGCTTGAGCACCTGTCTCGCCTGTCGATCCTCGGGGAGCTGTCTGGCACGCTGGCGCATGAACTCAATCAACCGCTGGCGAGCATCGGTAACTATGCGCAAAGCCTGGTGCTGCGCGTTGACAACGGCCGGCTCACGGATGCGGCGGTGCGCGAGGCCAGCACTGAAATTGCGGGCCAGGCCGAGCGGGCTGCGGGCATTCTGGGACGCATCCGCAGTTTTGCCCGCAAACGGGCGACATTACGCGAACGCCGCGTCCTGCCCGACCTGGTGCGCGAGGCGGTTACGCTGTTTCTGGGGATGTTGTCGAGCCGACCCAAGATTGAGGTCGAAGAGGGTACGACGGCAAAGTACGTGGTCGACGTTGATCCCCTGCAAATCCAGCAAGTCGTGCTCAACCTGTTGAAGAACGGGCTCGATGCGATGCAGCATCTGCCGGAAACCGAACGTCGCATGGACATCGTTCTGGATCAGGTGGGTCATGTGCTGCGTGTCGCCGTGCGTGATTTTGGACACGGCCTGACGCCCGAGGCGCGCCAACAGCTGTTCGAACCCTTCTTCACGACCAAGCCGGATGGATTGGGCCTGGGCCTGTCGATTTGTACCACCATCGTCGAAGCGCACGGCGGCCGGTTGTCGGCGCAGGCGCCGTCCGATGGCCCTGGATTGGTCATTAGCTTCACACTTCCTTGTCATGCCTGAACTGACTCCCATCCCTGTAATCCATGTCGTCGACGATGACGCCGCGTTTCGGCGTTCGCTCATTTTCCTGCTCGAATCCCTGGGCTGGTCGGTCGTGGCGCACGCCTCGGCCGCGGAATTTATCGCGGCCTGCCCGGTGCCGCCAGCGGATTTTGGCTGTCTGGTGCTCGACATCCGCATGCCCGGCATGAATGGGCTGGAACTGCAGCAGGCCTTGCGCGCTCGGGGCTGGACGCCGGCCGTGGTGTTCATGACCGGTCATGGCGACGTCGAACTCGCGGTGCAGGCGATGAAGCAGGGCGCCTTTGATTTCCTCGAAAAGCCATTTCGTGACCAAGCCCTGCTCGATACGGTCGCGGCCGCAGTGCGCCATGGCAGCGCCGAGCGGATAGCCACGCAAAGGCGCGAACAGGCCCGGAGCCTGCTCGACCGCCTGACACCGCGTGAGCGCGAAGTCGCCCGCCTGGTCGCCTTCGGCCAACCCAATAAACAGGTGGCGCGCGACCTCGCGATCAGTGAGAAGACCGTGCACGTGCATCGCCAGCACGTGATGGAAAAGGTCGAAGTGGGCAGTGCGGCCGAGCTGGCGCGCCTGATGCTGCGCGTCGACCCACTGGCGCTTGACTGAGCGCCCCGCAAGCTCCGTCCCGGGCAGGGTGCGGCTTACGGGGCCGGCCGTTCAGGCACTTTTAGGCCCGGCTCAGCCGGGCCGGCAATCCATTGCGAACGGCAGAGCCCGACACCGCGTCAACCCACACCGATTTTCCGGTCCGGGTCGGGTCCGCCAGCCCCAGATCATTGAGGTTGATGCCCGCGCGCAAGGCCGGCTTGTCGGGTTGCTGCGTTTTGCCGATGCGGTGGGCGCGGGCGCCGAGTTCGCGGTGACCGAAGCCGTGCTCGATCGCAACCACGCCCTGCATCACGCCCTCATGCACGATCACCGTCGTTTTGACGCTGCCACCCGGTGTGCTGAGCTTGGCGGTGTCGCCGTTCTTCAAGCCCACCCGGGCGGCGTCGGCCGGGTGCACGAGCAGCGGGTTGCTGGCATGAATGCCGGTCAGACGCGTCGCGGCGATGCTGTAGGAATTTTGCAGTGCCGACTTGAAGCTGACCACCTGCATCGGCCACTGTGCCTCGCTATAGACCTTGCGCATCGGCGTGCCGTCGATGAAGGACGGCACCTGCACGCTCGCGCAACCCGCGAAGCGCTTGCCGGTCATGCTGTTTTTGCTGCCCCCGACCATGTCGCTCCACAGCCAGAGCGGATTCTTGAAGCGGTTGGTCTGCCACTCGGGGTTGGCCTCGTCCTGCGCATCCTTGGCCGGCTGGTAGCGGCCACCGCGGGTGTACAGAAAGGCCACCTTGCGCCATTCTTCGGGCTTGAGGTTCGCTTCGAGCAGGGGGCGCAGACGGTCCACGCCGGACAGCGCGAGGTCTTCGTCGGTCGCATCGGGCACCGGCTCTTTGCCGAGCCAGGCAATGTTGGCGCCACCGCGCAGGTACCAGTGCTCGGGGCGTTCCAGCGGCAGCGCCAGACCCGCGGCATCGCTCATCGCCTGCGGGCCAAAGCCGGGCAGCGCCATGGCCTTGGCCAGCGCCATAAAGAAGGTTTCCATGCCAATGGCCTGGCCGTCCGGCGTCTTCGCCGCCAGCGGCTCGACCACCGGCCAGCGTGCCGTGCAGGCTTTGGTCGGCACACCGTTCCAGGGGGCGGCCCAGCCCCAGCTTTCGTACATCAGCGAGTCAGGCACGATGTAATCGGCGAACGCGTTGCTTTCGTTGATCAGCGGATCGACCGAGATGATCAGCGGAATCTTCTTCGGGTCTGCCAGGTCCTTGTCAACCTGGGCGCGCAGGCCGGTGACGCCGTAGAGCGGGTTTGAACTCCACAGGATCAGGGCCTTGATCGAATAGGGGTAGCCGTTCATGGCGCCGGTGAACCACTCGGTGGCCAGACCCGGGGCGTTGGGGAACCACGGCGACTGCGCCGGGTAGGGCTTGCCCTGGGCTTTCTTGCGTGCGAACTCGCTGGTTTTTTCGTAAGGCGCGTTGCGGCCCAGCGGCGTGCCTTTGGGTTTGATAGCGCCGGCGAAACTCTCGAGGTTGTAACGCGGCCCTTCGCCATCGTCCTTGAAGCCGCCGCCGTTCATGACCAGGCCGCCCTTCCAGTTGAGGTTTCCGATCAGAAGGTTGAGCGTCATCACCGACAAGGCGCTGTAAAAACCCGCACCCGACATCATGCCGCCGTGCGCAATCACAGCCGCCTTGCGGCCGTGGCGCGTGAATTCGTCGGCCAGGGCGCTGATCGTGGCCGCCGGGATGCCGCAGGCCTGGGCGCACTGCTCCAGCGTCTGCTGCTCGATCGAGGCCTTGAGCAGCAGCCAGGCGGCTTGCACCGCCACCGGCTTGTCGCCCAGCGTGAACGTCGTCTGTGCGTCCAGCGGCGCAGGCCCGGTTGCCTCTTCGGCCAGCACGGGACTGCCGTCGGCGCCCAGGACCAGGTAGGCGTCCTTTTCCTTGTAGCGCTCTTCTTCTTCAATTGCCAGACCGATGTCGGAGCCGCGCAGAAAGCGGCCCTGGCGCGGGTGGCCGGCTTCGGTGATGACCAGCCAGGTGGCGCTGGAAAAGGAGGGCTCGCCCTGCTGTTCTGCGACCGCGAGGTTGGGGTTGGCGAGGTATGCGGTGTTGATGCGGCTGTTGTCGAGCATCCAGCGCATCATGCCCAGCGCCAGCGCGCTGTCGGTGCCGGGGCGGATCGGAATCCAGCGGCCGCGATCCGCGCTAGCCCGGTTGTCGGCGTTGGTCAGAACCGGGTCGACCACAACGTAATTGAGTTTGCCGTCGCTGCGGCCCTTGGCGAGCATGGCGCCGGTGCGCTTGAACGGGTTGCCGGCATTGCCTGGCGCTGTGCCGACGAAGATGACGAACTCGCTGTTCGCCAGATCGGGCTTGGCGTGCGGCATCTTCTTCATGTCGCCGAACAACGCGCCCGTGCCGGAGCGGTACGCGCCGCCGCAGTAGGAGCCGTGGCCGACAAAATTGAGTGTGCCATAGGCCTGGTTCCAGAAACGCCGGGCCAAAGGCTCGCGCCCGTCATTGACGCTCGACAGCAGCGCCACCTGGTTGACGCGGGCACCGAGTTCGGGCTGCGCCGCATCGATCGGCGTGGCCAGATCGCGCAGCGCCTTGAGCCCGGCCACCGGTCCTTCACCGAACAGGTCGCCGCCGTCGGTCAGTTCCCGGATCAATTGGTCGAAGGCGATGGGCGCCCATTGGCCGGCGTTGCGTGGTCCCACCCGTTTCATAGGGGTCAGCACGCGAAACGGTGAATTCATCTGCGACAGCACCGCGTTGCCACGACCGCAGGCGGTGGAGCGCACCACCTGGCCCTTGTTCTGGAAGCTCGACATGGCTATCAGGCTGTCCTTCACAGACACCTTCATCGGCAGGTGCGGTTCGGTGGAGAGCGGACTGTAGGGGTTGCCGGCGACGCGGATGACACGGTTTGAGGCCTTGTCGATGCGCACGCGCACACCGCACTGGGTGGTGCAGCCCAGGCAGGCGGTGTAGCTGACCTGCTGCGCCGGGTTGGGCCGCAGCTGGCCCGTGCTCGGGTCCACCGTAAATTCCGGCGCGGCGGCATTGCCCCAGACATTGTGTTTGGGCGCGTCCTTGCCCATGACCTTGTCGGCCATGCGGCCCAGGGTTTGCGAAAAGCCGGTGGCAAAGGCGGCCAGGCCGCCAGCGGCAATGAGTTGACGACGGGTGTTTTGTTTCATGATACTTTCCTTGCGCTTAGGCGCTCTTGGCTGTCAGGCGCTCGAGCGGCAGCAGGGTGGTGATGGCGATAAATAGGAAGACACACAGGCCGGCCGTGCCGACGATGCCGAGCAGGCCGTCAAAGCCCAGTGGCAGTTGATACGGGTAGAAGCCGGCGCCGCTCTTGGGCACTTGCTGCCCCCCAATGAGGAGGGTCCAGCGCATCAGCCACGCGCTGTGCACGGCGAGCAGGCCGATCAGCAGCCCGCTGCCAGGGCGCCGCAGCGCAAGCCACAGCGTCAGTGCGGTGCTGCCTGCCGCCCACAGCGCTGTTACTTTCCATGCGGTAGAAGGTGCCAGTTGAGCCAGGGCTTGCGCGTGAATCGGCGACACACCGGTCAAGCCGAGCAGCAGCCACACTGCGCCGATCGCCAGGGCCGCGCCCTGGGTCAACGCCAGCGCCCGCGCCAGGCGTACGGTGTCATCGTTTGATGGCTGTCCTGCCAGGCGTTGCAGCAGCAGCGTGAGGCCGATGCCGCCAGCCAGTGCCGTGACCACGAACAGCAGCGGCAGCAACGGTGTATGCCACAGCGGGATCGCCCGCACCACCATCACCTCCATGCCGGTGTAGAGCGCAACCAGGCAGGCCCCGACGAAGGTGAGCGCGGCGGCAGCGAACAGCGCGCCCCGGCTCTCGGATCCACCTGCGGCCAGCAGCCGGCACAGCCGTGCCGTGAGCGGCGACAAGTCGCCCTGCAGCGCCTGCTGCGCCAGCAAGGGCCGCCAAGCCAGCCAGGCGTAGAGCATCAGGCCACCCACATAGACCGGGATGAAGAAGGAGCCCCAGGACATCCAGGAGGACGACGTGAAATGCAGGTAGAAGTGGTAGGAGCGGCCCGGCTGGTGCAGGTCGGCCAGCAGCGCAATCGGCGCGCTCAGGCCGCAGATCAACGCGACCAGCAGGGCCACGCGCGAAATCCCGATCCAGCCGCTGCGGCGCCAGACGATGCCGGGCAGCGAGATCACGAAGGCGCCGTAAGACAGGCCGATGAGAAAGAAGTACTGCACTGCCCACGGCAGCCAAGCCACTTCACGGAGGACATTGACGGTTTCAACGATGCTGGTGTTCATGATCAGACTCCCCGAGTTTTGGATTGCCACAGCGCGCCCTGGCCTTCAACCTTGCCCTGGAAGCGCTCGTCCAGGCCGATGTAATAGACATTGGGCTTGGTGCCCAGCTCGGGCTTGAGCACTTTCAGCTGGTCGCTGGCGGCGTTCATGCGTAAGCGCAATTCACTCTTGGGATCGTTCAGGTCGCCAAAGATGCGCGCACCGCCGACGCAGGTTTCGACGCAGGCCGGCAGCAGCCCGGCTTCCAGGCGGTGGCCGCAGAAGGTGCATTTGTCCGCCTTGCCGGTCTGGTGGTTGATGAAGCGGGCGTCGTAAGGGCAGGCCAGCACGCAGTAGCCGCAGCCGACGCAACGGTCGCCATCGACCAGGACCAGGCCGTCCGCGCGTTTGAAGGTGGCGCCGACCGGGCAGACCGGCACGCACGGCGGCTCGTCGCAGTGGTTGCACAGACGCGGCAGCACGTAGGTGCCAGCCGGTTGGCCGGCCTGCTCGTTCTGCTTGACGGCGTAGGTCGAGACGATGGTGCGAAAGCTGCCCTCGGGCACATCGTTTTCGTTGATGCAGGCAATCGTGCAGGCCTGGCAACCGATGCACTTGCGCACATCGATGAGCATGCCCCAGTGCGCCCCGGACGACGTGGCCGCGGCAGCCGCGGGCAGGCTGACGGCGCCCATGGTGACGATGGGAATCCCGCGCAAAAACGCACGTCTGGAAGACGACACGCTCGGGTCGGCGGGGCTGATTGACTCTATTTTCATGGCAACATTCCTCGGTTCAAGGTATGCCACGACGATAGGTTCAGAGTGACCCGCCCGCAATTAGGGGGATAGGGCAGGCGGCTAGATGGTTTTACCTAGTGCGCCGTCAGTTTTTGCATCGCCTGCTCTCGCTGCGGGCCAGGCCATCACACGGCCCGCCGGCAGTGAGCGCGCGGCGCGCTGAACGGCAAGGTGGGCGGCGCATTCACCTCCACCGCCACCGCCACCGCCACCGCCACCCAGCATGGCGGCCAGGAAGTGACGCTGTTTTCCATCATCACCAACCTGATGCACTTCGGCATGACCATCGTGGGCCTGCCGTACAGCTATCAGGGTCAAATGTCGCTGGATGAGATCGTCGGCGGCAGCCCCTACGGTGCGACCACGATCGCGGGTGGCCAGGGGCAGCGCCAACCCAGCGCGACCAAGCTCGACGGTGCACGCTTTCAGGGCAAACTCATCGCCGAGACCGCCAACAAATTGTTTGACGCCTGATCTCCTCTGACAGCCCCGCCCCTGAGGCGCCTGGATTCAAGCCTGCACCTGTGCCAGCGCCGACTGCAGCATGTCGATGAAGACCCGTGTTTTGACCGGCATCAGCTTGCGCTCGGGGAACACCGCCCAGGCGGTTTGACTGGGCAGGCACCAGCTGGGTAACACCCGTCGCAGCGCGCCCCGGTGCACATCAGGCAGGGCAAAGTAGTCGGGCACGGCCGCAATCCCCGCGCCGGCGCACGCCAATCTGATCAGCAACTCGGGCGCATTGGCGCTGGCCCTGCCTGGCGGTATGCCCTGCCAACGCTGCTCACCTTGTGCCAGTGTCCAGGGCGCCGGCTCCCCATTGGCTTGCAGCATCCTGATCGCCGCATGCCGTGCCAGATCATCGGGCTCAACGGGTTCCCCATGTTCGGCCAGGTAGCTGGGGGCAGCGTACAAGCCAAAAGAAAAAACGGCCAGGCGCCGTGCTGCCAGCGCGGCATCGTCGGGCAGCGGCCCTATGCGCAGGACCACATCAAAGCCTTCACCCAGCAGGTCCACCCGGCGCGGCGATAAATCGAGTTCCAGCTGGATCGCCGGATACAGCGCAATGAATGCCGCCAGCGTGTCGGCCAACAGCAGGTTGGCAAAGTCACTGGGCATGGACACGCGCAAGCGCCCGCTCGGGGTGGCTTGGCGACGCTCGCTTAAAGCAGCCACTGCCTCCACCTCAGACACCACCTGACGCGCATGCTCCAGCAGTTGCAGGCCGAACTCGGTCAAAGACTGGCGCCGGGTGGTGCGCAGCAGCAGGCGCTCGCCCAACCGGTGCTCCAGCGCAGCCAGCCGGCGCGACACCGTGGACTTGGGCAGCCCCATGCGCTCGGCAGCGCGGCTGAAGCTGCCCAGCTCGGCCACGCTGGCAAAGATGAGCAGGTCGTTGGGATCGATTGTTGCCTTTGATTGTTCCATCATGCGATCAATCATATCCATTCAAAGGGATTCTCAAAGCGATTGATGACAAATAGACTACATCCACCGCAACACACTGCGTTCACCTCATTTTTAAAGGAAATCCATCATGTCCAAGTCAATTCAAAACCCCCTCAATCTGGTCGCCCGTTTAGCTATGGTCGCCTTGTTTCTGCCCGCCGGCATTGGCAAACTCACCGGCTTTGCCGGCACCGTGGGCTACATCTCGTCGGCCG
The DNA here is from genome assembly GCA_025359085.1 of Gammaproteobacteria bacterium. Classification (GTDB taxonomy): domain Bacteria; phylum Pseudomonadota; class Gammaproteobacteria; order Burkholderiales; family Burkholderiaceae_C; genus Rhodoferax. Next base: position 1,804 of record JANYHL010000058.1, on the reverse strand, counting down.
GCTTGCCGCTGCCCACCCTTGCTGCCGCGATCGCCCTGATCGTGGAAATTGTCGGCAGCCTGGCACTGCTGGCCGGTTTTGGTACCCGCATCGCGGCTTTGGTTCTGGCGGCGTTCACGCTGGTGGCCAGCTTCTTTTTCCACAATTACTGGGGTGTTCCTGCTGACCAGGCGTTCATGCAACAACTGCTGTTCTTCAAGAACATCGCGGTGGTCGGTGGCTTGCTGGCTATTGCCGCCAACGGCGCTGGCGCATGGAGTCTTGATTCCCGCCGCGATTGAACTTACCCTCGCATAACGAACGAGCCCTGCAGGGTGTTGCCAAGCACCCTGCGTCAAGAAGGAACTGCCAATGAACACCCCCATCGACAAGTACAACGTTGAAGTCTCACGCACAGTTGAGAGATTGATCACGGGCCAGGCCACTTCCGACGGCGCTGGCGTCAAACTCAGCCGGGTGCTGACACAAGACCTGCAGCATCGGCTCGACCCGTTTCTGATGCTCGATGCCTTTGGCAGCGACCAGCCTGACGACTACATTGCCGGCTTCCCCGATCACCCGCATCGCGGCTTCGAGACCATCACTTACATGATTGCCGGGCGCATGCGCCACCGTGACAGTGCCGGCCATGAGGGTCTGCTGGAAAACGGCGGCGTGCAGTGGATGACGGCCGGCAAAGGCGTGATCCATTCGGAGATTCCGCAGCAGGAGGAAGGCGTGATGGAAGGCTTTCAACTCTGGCTGAACCTGCCCCAGCGCGACAAGATGAACACCCCCTGGTACCGCGACTTCAAGGCCGACCACCTGCCGAAATTTGTGACGGCAGAAGGCGTGGCGGTGACGGTGATTGCAGGTGACAGCCATGGCGTGAGCGGTGCCGTGACACGCGAAACCACCCAACCCAACTACCTTGACCTGCACCTGCCGGGTGGTTCGCGCTTCGCGCAGCAACTGCCCGCTGGCCACAATGCCTTTGTCTATGCGTACCGGGGTGAGGTCAGCATTGCGGGCCAAGCCGTCCCAAGGCAGCGCATGGCTATCCTGGCCAATGACGCCCGGGCCGATGGGGTGGTGATCGAGGCCAGCGTGGATGCCAGGGTGCTGCTCATTTCAGGCCAGCCTTTGAAAGAGCCTATCGTTCAGTACGGCCCGTTTGTGATGAACACCAAAGATGAGATCTACCAGGCTCTGAGTGATTTCCGCGATGGCCGACTGGGCGAATCGGCCTGATCAGCTGTCCCAACCCGGGGGGCGCTGCTGTGCCCGCTGCTCGCGCTCCTGCGCCATTTGCTCTTCCAGTTGCCGGCGTCCCTGTTTGACGACGGCAATCAGTTTGGCCCGGTCCTTGTAGTGGGGGTGCATCTTCTCGAACAGTTCCAGGTTGTGCTGGCGAAAGCGCATGGCGCTCTGGCGTGCCTCGTGGGCGCCGTGACCCATCAGCTCGAGTACGCTGCGCGCGCTGCGCAGGCTGGACTCGAACATCTCGCGCTCCACCCGCATCACGCCGCGGTCACGCAACTGGTTCCAGTGCGTCACGTCACGGGCCCGGGCCACGATCTGCAGCTGGGGAAAGTGCGCATGCGCCAGGTCGACGATCGCCAGTGATTGCGCCACGTCGTCCACGGCCACCACCAGAACTTTTGCGCTGGCGGCGCCCGCAGTGCGCAGCAGGTCCAGCCGGGAGGCATCGCCATAAAACACCCGGTAACCAAAGCTGCGGGCGGCCTCGATCATCTCGGCGTCGTGGTCAGCACCGTGCAGGGGATGCCCTGCGCCAGCATCATGCGCGCCACGATTTGCCCAT
>JANYHL010000097.1 GCA_025359085.1 Gammaproteobacteria bacterium | reverse complement strand
GCCGCCCTGAAAGCCTGGCGCGGCGAAGTCGCCAAAGAACACAACCTGCCCGCCTACGTGATTTTTCACGATGCCACGCTGGCGGCCATCGCCGAGCGTGCGCCGAACTCGCTGGACGATCTGCAAGGCATCAGCGGCATTGGCGCGAAGAAGCTGGAGGCTTATGGCGAGGAGGTGTTGCGGGTGATGGTGAGCGTGTGAGTGCCCGCAAGCTGCACCCCTGGCCGAATCCCCAATTGAAGAACTGCGCCACACCTTCGGCGCCCGCGGGTGAGCCTGATGCCTAAATTTGCTGCCAACCGGCCAGCCCAGTATGCCGCCGCCCGTGGCCAAAACCACCCCCGTTATCGGCGCCGCCGAGCTCTCCCGTAAAACCACCTCGAAACCGAGGCTGATGTGGACGCCTTTATTGCCAAGCTGAAAGCCGAACCCATGGCCGCCGCTCACGCCGGTCAAATGACCTGAATTCATTGAATTAATTTCCTGTAGAAATAATAGTGCTATATTATTTCTATCGAAAAGGAGTTGCACCATGCCCGCCTTCGCTCAACAAACCACCCAAAAGCCGCAAGCCGCAGCCGTCCTGAGCAAGGCGGTGGCCCGCGCCGCTGAAAGACTGGACGTTTCCAAATCGTTGCTGGCCAAGGTGCTGGGCGTCAGCCCGCCCACCATTACCCGGCTCTACAGTGGCAACTACCTGCTGGACCAAAACCGCAAAGAGTGGGACTTTGCCTTGCTCTTTGTGCGCGTGTTCCGCTCGCTGGATTCCATCGTGGGGGACGAATCCACCGCCCGCAAATGGCTCAGCAGCGACAACCGGGGCCTCAACGCCAAGCCCATTGAACTCATTCGCAACACCGAAGGATTAGTCCGTGTCGTTCAATACCTTGACGCCAGCCGCGGTCTCGTCTGAGGCCCGCCCTTGGGCGGGGTCGGTGTGGCGCATGGTGGAAGCCCAGCACACCGCCTCCACCATGAAAATCGTGGACAACGATGAAGAGCAAGACCTGTTGGAGACCCTGCTGGAAGGCAGTAAACCGGCCCAACCCGCCAGCGCTCTGGCGCTTGACTACTTGCTGGCCACCCCGTTTCGCTACTACCCCTTGCGCGGTGGCTCCCGTTTCCGGGCTATCACCGACCCCGGCGTGTTCTACGGCGCCGAGTCGGTGCACACCGCCAGCGCCGGGCTTGGCTTCTGGCGCTGGACGTTCCTCAAAGACGCCGTGGATCTGGAAAAGCTGGAGCCCGTAGCGCATACCGCTTTCAGCGTGGATGTCAGCACCCAGGTCGTCGATCTTCGCCAGCCGCCGTTCAATGCCAATGCTTCCATGTGGCTGCATCCGACCGACTACACCGCCACCCAGTCCTTTGCCAAAGTGGCCCGCGAAGCCAACGTGGGCGGCATTCAATACCAATCGGTACGCGACCGCAACCCGGGCTGGTGCGTGGCGCTACTCACGCCGCAAGCGTTTGCCAGCCCAAAGCCAAATCCCTTGATGCAAACCTGGTGGCTCGCGGTGCATCAGGATACCGTCACCTGGCGACGCGACAACGAGTCGATGACCTTTTCCCCAGCGCATGGTTACGACCAAAACCTATGCATTTCTGCATGAAGCAGGCAGTAAAAAATTTTTGCCATGCAAGCCGCACCAACCCCTGATCAATTGCGCTTCAAGAAAAGCTTCAAACTGCGTACCGGCAAGGTTTTGCGCCGCAATGATCTGACCAACAAGCACCCCAGTGCTGATCGGAAACTGGTCCGCGATGTGCGTTCCGGCTTGGTGTGAAAAGCAGCGCAGGGACTGTATTACGTGCCCCCAAAAACGCCTGTTGACCCGGCCCCGTTTGATGAAGCAGCGCCGGCGTCCAAGTTTCAGAGCAGCTTTTATTCGGATCCGGTGGATGCGATGTTCAAGGCGTTGGGGATTGAGTGAGCTAACTGATGGCGCAAACAAAAAATCCCGCCACAAGGGCGGGATTTAAGGAAACCGCAGCAAGCTGCGAGTCAAAACTTACACAGCAACATGCATTTCAGGATGCAACTCGTTGCATTTGCCGCCGATATCCCCAGCGACCATGAAGTTGCCGGTACGAATGGCTTCGGCAAGTTGGGCTTTCACCTGTTCACGACTGAGGCTCGCCTGGACCTGTTTAGCGGGATAAAGATTCGGGTACCGCTCATTGAGTGTGCCGCCGAGATCCCCAGGGGCCATGATGTTGCCGGTGCGAATGGCTGCGGCCAACTCGGCTTTCACCTGTTCACGACTGAGGCTCGCCTGCACTTGTTTAGCGGGATAGCGACTCGGATACTGCTCATTGAGTTTGAGGCCGCGACTACCTGGGCCCACCATGTCGCCAGTGCGGACGGCTTCGGCGAGTTCTGCCTTGACTTGTTCACGAGTGACGCCAGCGAGCGCCGGGGTGCCAGCGATCAGACCGGCCGCGAGGATCAATGCGGTTGCAGCAAATTTGGTTTTCATGATGATTCCTTTCAAAGCTTGTTAAACATTTCCGGGCAGGTCGGTCGTCATCGTGTACCGTCTTGTCCAGCTTCTATCGCTGCATTGCGATATGGGTGAACTATAAAAAGTGGACCCCGACAAGGACATGACCGGCAAATTACAAAGTGGTCAGCCATGCGTCTCAGGGTACGCGCGGCAGTCTGATCGTGAACGTCGTCACTTTGCCTATGGAAGCGACAGAGATCGTGCCGCCATGAGCGACGACAATTGACTGGGTGATGGCCAGGCCCAGGCCGGTGCCTTCACTGCTGCGTTGGCGCGAGGGATCGACCCGGAAGAAGCGGTCAAAAACACGCTCCAAATACTCTGGCGCAATGCCGTCGCCCGTGTTTTCCATGCCAATCGAGACCGCGCCCTGATCGGTATGAACACGAACGCGAATCGTGGTGCGGCTGGTCGAATGCCGCACCGCGTTGGACAGCAGGTTGCCCAGTGCGCGGCGCAACATCGGCCGGTCTGCACTCACCTCTCCATCGCCTTCCACTGAGAGGTGAAGCCCCTTTTCTTCCGCCACCGCATCGTAATAGTCAAACAATGCCAAAACCTCTGCTGCCACATGGAGTGTTTCCCGGCTTGGCACCACCAGACCGTTGTCGGCTTTGGCCAGCAGCAGCATGTCCGAGATCATGCGGGCCATGCGCTCAAACTCCTCAGCGTTGGATTCAAGAATATTGTGGTACTCGTCTGCGTCGCGTGCGCGTGACAGGACAACCTGAGTTTGCGTCATGAGGTTGCTCACGGGGGTACGCAACTCATGCGCGATATCCGAAGAAAAGTCGGATAGCCGATGGAAGGCCTCCTCCAGCCGCGCCAGCATTTCGTTCAAGGACTGCGCCAGTTCAGCCAGTTCAACCGGCACGGTCTCCACCTGCAGTCGGTGACTGAGCTGTTGAGCTGTGACCACTTGAGCTTGTTCGCGCATGGCACGCAATGGCGCCAGGCCGCGCCGGGCGATAACCCAACCCAGCAAGCCGGTCAGTAGCGCAGCGCCAGCGACAAAAATCCAGAGTGTCTGCTGGAAAGAACGCATGAATGCCTGATGGTGGGCGATATTGAGGGCAACCGCCACGACGACCCGCGAGCGCTCGCTGATGCCGGTTGGCGATTCAGCAGCGATGCCGCGATAAGTTTCATTGCCCACGACCCAGGTCATGGGGCGATTCGGACTCTGCGCCGCATGGGCGACCATCATGTCGAATGGAAAGCTGGCCTCGGGGGTGGCAAAGAGCAGCGCGTGATCTGGACCGAAAATGATGAGTTCAAGTCCATGGTGTCCGACCAGCGAGTTATCCAGCAGTTGCGAAATGCGAGCCAGGTCGTCCTGCGACTTGAATGTCTTGAGCGCATGCTGGGCCAATTCCATCTTGCCACGCAGAACTTCCATGTCCTGTTGCTCGAAGTGCTTCTCTACCGAGGTGGCGATGACAAAGCCCAGCGCCAGCAACACCGCCGACGAAGCGGTCACAAACAGCAGCGCCAGTCGCCGGGTGATGGAGGTCCTGCCCATCAAGCGCAAGCCAGACTCTCCAGCACGTAGCCCATGCCGCGCACAGTACGGATCAGTTTGGGTTCAAAATTATCGTCCACTTTGGCGCGCAGGCGCCGCATGGCAACCTCGATCACGTTGGTGTCGGAATCGAAATTCATGTCCCACACCTGAGACGCGATCAGAGAGCGTGGCAGCACTTCATCCTGGCGGCGCAACAGCAACTCCAGCAGGGCAAATTCTTTGGAGGTCAGATCAATGCGTTTGCCGGCGCGGGTGACGCGGCGGCGCAGCAAGTCAAGCTCCAGATCGGCAGCGCGCAAAAACTCCGTTGCCGAGCCTTTGCTGCCCCGGCGCAAGAGGGTGCGCACGCGGGCCAGTAATTCAGAAAAAGCAAACGGTTTGACCAGGTAGTCGTCCGCGCCAAGCTCCAAGCCTTTGACGCGGTCATCGACATGGTCACGCGCGCTCAGAAACAGCACCGGCATGTCCTTGCCCGCTTTGCGGATGCCGGCCAAAATCGCCCAGCCGTCCATGCCCGGCAGCATCACATCGAGAATCGCGAGGTCGTAATCTTCTGTGAGCGCGTGATGCAGGCCATCGGTGCCATTGCGCAGCAAATCCACGACAAAGCCCGCCTCGCCCAAACCTTGTCTGAGGTAGTCGCCCGTTTTTGGTTCGTCTTCCACGATGAGAATTTTCATGTCGTCATTTTGCGCTGCCTGGGCGTCAGCGCGCGCCAGATAACAGGAATGTAATCTGGCGGTCAGCTTGATGATGGGTACAGATTTGCACACTGCCGCCAGTGCGGCGCGTCGGAGCAGGCTCAATTCGTCTTGGTTCACGCCTTGTTGCGTGTGTTTGCGCACAGACGGCCTGACTGACGACTGTGACCCTAGTCCTGAGCCAGAATTCGAGGAGCAATATGAATCACCCCGTGCACCCTGCCCATTCGAGCGAACATCCGCTTGCAGAACCCGGATCAGGCGCGGATGTGGCGCCGCCGCTGAAAGACCCGGTGTGTGGCATGCCGGTAACCGCGCAGTCAGCGCACCAGTTGGCGCACGAGGGACGCACCTTCTATTTCTGCAGCGCCAAGTGCCAGAGCAAGTTCGCCGCCGATCCGCTGCCCTACCTGTCTCCCGCTGCCCACCTAGCCGCACCGCCATCGCCGGCATCATTGGCGCCGAAGTCACTTTCACCGGCCGACGCTACGATTTACACCTGCCCGATGCACCCGGAGGTGCGCCAGGACCATCCCGGCAACTGCCCCAAATGCGGCATGACGCTAGAGCCGGAGCTGCCCAGTCTTGAGGATGACGAGAACCCTGAGTTGCGCGACTTTCAGCGCCGCTTCTTGTGGACCTTGCCGCTGACCGCCAGCGTCTTTGTGCTCGCCATGTTGGGCCACCGTCTGCAGTGGATGGACATGGCCGTGCAGAGCTGGGTTGAACTGGTCATTGCCACGCCCATCGTCCTGTGGGCCGGTTGGCCGTTCTTCGTTCGCGGCTGGCAGTCGGTGGTGAACCGCAGCCCGAACATGTGGACTTTGATCGGCTTGGGCACCGGCGCCGCTTTTGTCTACAGCGTGGTGGCGACGGTGGCGCCACAAGTGTTTCCGACCTCGTTCATCTCGATGGGACGCGTCGCCGTCTACTTTGAAGCAGCCGCCGTGATTATCTCGCTCACCTTGCTGGGTCAGGTGCTGGAGCTCAAAGCCCGTTCCCAAACGTCGGCGGCGATCAAATCCCTGCTCGGCCTGGCACCCAAAACCGCACGGCGTATCCGGGACGATGGCAGCGAAGAAGACGTACCCTTAAGCCACGTGCATGTGGGCGATGTGTTGCGCATCCGTCCCGGAGAGAAAGTACCGGTGGACGGTACGGTTAACGAAGGTAGCAGTTCCGTTGATGAGTCCATGCTCACCGGTGAGCCCTTGCCTGTGAGCAAGCGCGTCGGGGATAAGGTCATAGGCGCGACACTCAACACCAGTGGCGCGCTGGTGATCCGATCAGAGCGGGTGGGCTCCAGCACGGTACTCGCACAGATCGTGCAGATGGTCGCACAAGCCCAGCGCTCCAGAGCGCCGATGCAGCGCATGGCCGACCTGGTCGCGGGCTACTTTGTCATGACTGTCGTGACCATTGCCGCGCTGACTTTTTTTGCCTGGGGGTTTTTTGGTCCTGAGCCGAGTTGGGTTTTCGGCCTGATCAACGCGGTGGCGGTGCTCATCATCGCCTGCCCCTGCGCCCTGGGCCTGGCCACGCCGATGTCCATCATGGTGGCAACCGGTCGCGGCGCGACACAGGGCGTGCTGTTTCGCGATGCCGCAGCGATCGAGAATCTGCGCAAGATTGACACACTCATCATTGACAAGACCGGTACCCTGACGGAGGGGCGCCCGGCTTTTGAGCGTGCCGTTCCCGCCCCGGGTTTTGCGGCCGACGACGTGTTGCGCCTGGCTGCCAGCCTGGACCAGGGCAGTGAGCATCCGTTGGCCGAAACCATCGTGCGCGCCGCCCGCGAGCGCGGCATGACACTGGACAAGCCGGAAAATTTTGAATCGGGGTCCGGCATCGGCGTGCGTGGACAGGTCGCAGGCCATCAATTGGCGCTGGGCAATAGCACATTGATGGAACAAATAGGCGTCCCGCTGGCACCCTTGGTGTCCCAGGCCGAGACCTTGCGCGCCGAGGGTGCCAGCGTGATGCATCTGGCGGTCGATGGTCAGTTGGCGGGCCTGCTGGCGGTGTCGGATCCGATCAAGTCCAGCACGCCGGAGGCCTTGGCAACGCTCAAGGCCGCCGGTTTGCGCATTGTGATGGCCACCGGCGATGGTCTGACCACGGCCAAGGCCGTGGCCGCACGTCTGGGTATCGACGAGGTGCATGGCGAAGTCAAACCGGCCGACAAGCTGGCACTGGTGGAGCGGCTGCAAAAGGAAGGCCGTGCGGTAGCGATGGCGGGCGACGGCATCAACGATGCGCCCGCGCTGGCCCAAGCCGATGTCGGTATCGCCATGGGCACCGGCACCGACGTGGCGATGAACAGCGCCCAGATCACGCTGGTCAAGGGTGATTTGCGCGGCATCGCAATTGCAAGGGCGCTGTCCGATGCGACGGTGGCCAACATGAAGCAGAACCTGCTGTTCGCCCTCCTCTATAACGCGCTGGGTATTCCAATTGCTGCCGGTGTGCTGTACCCGCTGACCGGCTGGCTGCTGTCGCCGATGATCGCGGCCCTGGCCATGAGCTTCAGTTCGGTGTCGGTGATTGGCAATGCGTTGCGTCTGCGGGGGGCCCGCTTGATCACCGAGCCGATGGCGGGCGAATCTAAAATTACAAAAATGTAATGTACGCGACAGCTTGCTGTCGGTGCCCATTGACGACAATGCGGTCATCCCATTTACCAAAGGATCGCTTTATGACAACCCGATTTCATTCTGTCTTGCTCCTGGCGCTTGCCACCGCAGGTTTCACCGTGCCAGCCTTGGCCCAAACCGACCACAAAATGCAGGGCGTGGCCATCGCGATGCCCGCTGCCAAGGCCCCGGATGCTGCCCTGGGCGAGGGCCTGGTGAAGAAAATCGACAAAACCAAAGGAAGCGTCACCTTGACGCACGGTGCGCTACCTAACGGCATGCCGCCCATGACCATGGCCTACAAGGTCAAAGATGCCGCCTGGCTCGACCAAATGAAGGTCGGGCAGAAGATTCGCTTCGCCACCGACCCTGCCGATGACAACATGACGGTGCTGCGCTTTGAGCCGGTCAAATAAGGCATTGCGTTAACGCAGACCGATCAGCATGAAGACCTCCTCCTGGACATTTGTTTTTGGCGCGTGGTTGATCGCCGCCACCGCCACCCTGGGCGCCTTGTTCATGAGCGAAATCATGGGCTTTGCGCCTTGTGTCCTGTGCTGGTACCAGCGCATCTTCATGTTCCCGCTGGTTTTCATCCTGGCGGCAGGGCTCTTTCCGTTCGACCCGAAAGTGCTGCGCTACGCGCTGCCGCTGGCCCTCGTCGGCTTGTTGGTGGCGGGTTTTCACCTGCTGCTGGTGGCCGGCTACATCCCGGAAAGCCTGACCCCTTGCCGACAAGGCATCCCCTGTTCCACCGTGCAGGTTGAATGGTTGGGGTTTGTCACCATCCCATTGCTTTCTTTTTTTGCATTCCTGGTGGTTAACGCGTTGCTGATCACCGCTTACTTGAAAACACCCCAATGAAACAAAAAAGTATTTTCACTGTCGCCGCCGTTCTGCTCATTGCCGCGTTCGTCGCTGGAGCGTTCTTTTACAAGAACCAGAAAACCGAACAGGCAGCTCAGCTGGCGGCGAAAAACCAGGTCGCCCTGGTACGCCCACACTCCCCGACCTTCGGTAATGCGGACGCACCGGTCCACATCGTCGAATTTCTGGACCCGGCTTGCGGCACCTGCCGCGATTTCTACCCGATGGTGAAAAATCTGATGGCGGCCCATCCGGGCAAGATTCGGGTATCGGTGCGTTACGCGCCCTTTCACCCCGGCTCCGATCAGGTGGTGAAGGTGATGGAGGCGGCGCACCAACAAGGAAAGTTCCAGCCAACACTGGAGGCGCTGTTTGCGTCCCAGCCAGTCTGGGTGCAAAACCATACCGCGCAACTGGACTTGATCTGGTCTCCCCTGGCCAGCTTGGGCCTGGACATGGCACGCATTCGTAACGATATGAATTCACCGGAGATTGACCGCATCGTTGCGCAAGACCTGGCGGACGCCAAAACCATGAACGTGACCATGACGCCCGAATTCTTCGTGAACGGCAAACCGCTGCCCAGCTTTGGCTTTGAGCAGTTGCAGACGCTGGTGGACGAGGCACTGGTCAACGCCAACACAAAGTAAACCTATGCAACACCTATTAAGCGCCAGCGCGATCGCTGCTGTGCTGGTCATGGCTGTGCCTGCTGGCGTGCTCGCCAGTGAAGCACTGCCAGGCGCTAGTTTGCCCGCCCTGCTTGAGCTGGCCAAAGCGGGCAACCCGGAATACGCCAGCATGCGCTTTGAGGCGCAGGCCGCCGTCGAACGTGTCGTCCCCGCCGGCGCCTTGCCCGACCCCAAGTTCCGCACCGAGTGGATGGACATTACCAAAATGGGTGAACAGAGCCCGACGCTTTTACCTGCCAAGGTGGGCAGCACGCGCTACACCTTGATGCAGGACTTGCCGTGGTTCGGCAAGCGCGACCTGAAACGGGACATTGCGCGCTTTGACGCGCAGGGCAGCGAAGGCAAAGCGCTCGGCAGCTGGCTTGAGCTGGCGTCCAAAATCAAAACTTTGCAGGCGCAGCGCCACTATTTGCGCGGCAATGAGCAACTAACGCAAGAAATTATTGACTTGATGGGGCGCCTGGAGCAAGTGGCGCAAAGCCGTTATGCCGGTGGTTTGGCGGCACAACAAGACGTTATCCGGGCCCAGGTTGAGCAGACCGTCATGCGCAATGAATTGGTGATGATTGAAAGCGAACGCCAGCAAGTGGATGCGCGCTTGAACGCCCTGTTGGCGCGCCCTGCGCAGGCAGCGCTGGCCCCGCCCGAGCGCCTGCGCCCCTTGCCCTTGCCAGCCCAATTGGACTATGCCAAGCTGGAACAGCGCGTGCGCGACCGCAACCCGCAATTGTTCATTGAGGAGGCCCGCATCCAGGCCGCCGAGAAGAGCCGGGACTTGACCTTGAAGAACCGCTATCCCGATTTCACACTCAGTATCACGCCCACGCAGACTCAAACCACCGTCAAGGAGTGGGGCTTGATGCTGGAGGTCAACATTCCACTGCAGCAATCGTCCCGGCGTGCCATGGAACGAGAAGCAGAAGCCATGCTCGGGGCCGCCCGCTCGCGCAAAGAAGCCGCCGCCAACCAGGTGCTGGCGGAGCTGACGCAGAACCTGACTGCGGTCGAAGCCGCACGCCACACCGAGGTGTTGGCCACCCGCAGCTTGCTACCGCAGGCGGATCTGACATTCAACTCCGCGATGGCCAGCTATGAGAATGGCAAACTCGAATTTGCCAACCTGCTTGACGCCCAGCGCCAGATCCGCCAAGCCAAACAAAGTCAGATCAAGGCGCAGTTGGAAGGTCAAATGCGCTTGGCTGAAATCGAAAAATTATTGGGAGAAGATTTGTGAATAAGAACACGGGCATGGTGGTGGGCGTTTTAGTGGCGGTAATCGCTGCGGGCGGTGGTTACTGGCTGGGCCATAAGGGCGCAGCGTCCGGACCGCAGGAAACTGCAGCCGCGACCGCGGGTGTCGGTGGCACGGGCACGGCGGGCGCTCAGAGAAAATTGTTGTACTACCGCAACCCGATGGGCTTGCCGGATACCTCACCCACGCCGAAAAAAGACCCGATGGGCATGGACTACATCGCCGTCTATGCCGGTGGGGCAGATGAAGAAACAGCGCCAGCCAATCAGGTCAGGATCAGCACCGAAAAAGTACAGAAGCTCGGCGTGCGCACGGAAGCGGCGCAACTGCGCGCGCTTGACAAAGCCGTGCGCGCCTCGGGTCGCATCGAGCCCGACGAGCGGCGCGTCTACGCCATCACACCCAAGTTTGAAGGCTATGTGGAGCGCCTGCACGCCAACGTCACCGGTCAGGCCGTGGGCAAGGGCCAAGCACTGTTTGAGGTTTACAGCCCGGAGCTGGTATCCGCCCAGCGTGAGTATGCGATTGCGGTGCAGGGCGTCACCACGCTCAAGGATGCGGGCGGCCAGGCGCAGTCGGGCATGCGACAACTGGCCGACGCCAGCTTGCAACGGCTGCGCAACTGGGATATTTCAGAAGCGCAGATCAAGGCGTTGACGCAGTCAGGCGCGACGACGCGCACGCTGACTTTTCGCTCGCCCGTCAGCGGTATCGTGATGGAAAAAAAGGCGGTGCAAGGTATGCGTTTCATGCCCGGCGAAGCGCTGTATCAGATCGCAGATTTGTCAGCGGTGTGGGTGATTGCTGACGTGTTTGAGCAAGACATTGGCCTGGTCAAAAACGGCGCCCAAGCCACGGTGAGAATCAATGCCTACCCAGACAAAGCGTTTGCGGGCCGGGTCACGTATGTGTATCCAACGCTCAAGGCCGAAACGCGCACCGTGGCCGTGCGCGTGGAGCTCGCCAACCCCGGTTTGCTGCTCAAGCCCGGTATGTTTGCCCAGGTTGAATTGCCGATCACGGCCAAAGGCCAGGTGGTCACCGTGCCGGTGTCGGCGGTGATTGACAGCGGTACCCGTCAGATTGTTTTGATCCAGCAGGCGCCCGGCCGTTTTGAACCGCGTGAGGTCAAGCTGGGCGCGCGCAGCGACACCCACGTGGAAGTGCGTGACGGTGTCAAAGAAGGCGAGCAAGTGGTGGTCGCGGCCAACTTCCTGATTGATGCCGAAAGCAACCTCAAGGCCGCGCTCGGGGGTTTGGGGAGCTCAGCCCCGGTGCCCGCACCGGCGGCAGCAGCCAGCGCCGCCCCAGCTATGGCGGCGCAGACCGTGCCAGGGGCAGGACCTGCCAAGACCGTGGGCCACCAGGCGACCGGCACGGTGGATAGCGTTGATTTGAAGGCGGGCACGGTTTCCTTAAACCACGGCCCCATTGCCAGCCTCAAGTGGCCCGCCATGACGATGGAGTTCAAGGCTGCCAATGCGGCACTGCTGCAAGCGCTGAAGACCGGCAGCAAAGTCACGGTCGAGTTCATTGAGCGTCAGCCCGGCGAATGGGTCATCACCAGCGTCCAACCCGCTGATCCGCACGCCGCTCATTGACAGGAACTGAACATGCTTTCCAGAATCATTGATTGGTCAGGCCGCAACCGCTTTCTGGTGCTGCTGGCCACCTTGTTTGTCGTCGTGGGCGGCATCTTTGCCGTGCTGCGCACGCCGATCGATGCGCTGCCGGACCTGTCGGACGTCCAAGTCATCGTCTATACCGAGTATCCGGGCCAGGCACCGCAGGTGGTCGAAGACCAAGTGACCTACCCGCTCACCACGTCAATGCTGTCGGTACCCAAATCCAAGGTGGTGCGCGGCTTCTCGTTCTTTGGCGCATCCTTTGTCTACATCATTTTTGAAGACGGCACCGACATCTACTGGGCCCGCTCGCGCGTGCTGGAATACCTTAACTTTGCCTCGGGTCGCATGCCCAAGGGCATCACGCCCCAAATCGGGCCGGATGCGACCGGCGTGGGCTGGGTTTACCAATACGCTTTACTGGCCAAAGACAAGACCTTGGCCGAGTTGCGCAGCATCCAGGACTGGTATGTGCGCTACCAGCTGACCAAGGCGCATGGTGTGGCGGAAGTCGCCTCGGTCGGCGGCTTTGTGCAAACCTACCAGGTGACGGTGGACCCGGTCAAATTGCGGGCCTACAACATCCCGCTGATGAAAGTGGCGCAAGTGATTCGCGACTCCAACCGCGACGTCGGCGGCCGTGCGGTCGAGATGGCCGAGACCGAGTACATGGTGCGCGGCAAAGGTTACTTGCGTGGGAAAAGCGACATCGAACTGCTGGTGGTCAAGGCCGACAAAGGCACGCCGGTGCTGATCCGCGACATTGCTCGGGTCGAGCTGACGCCGGACGAGCGCCGCGGCCTCACCGAGCTCAATGGCGAAGGCGAAGTGGTCTCTGGCATCGCCATGGCCCGCTACGGCCAAAACGCGCTGGAAGTCATTGCCAACCTGAAGGACAAGATCGCGGAGATTGGCCCCGGCCTGCCCGAGGGTGTGACGGTACAAGCGGTTTATGACCGCTCTGAGCTGATCAACCGCGCCATCGACACGCTCAAACGCACGCTGATTGAAGAGTCGTTGATCGTGGCACTGGTGTGTGTCGTCTTCTTGATGCATGTGCGCAGCGCCCTGGTCGCCATCCTGATGCTGCCGGTGGGCATCTTGATGGCCTTTATTGCCATGCGGCTGTTGGGCATGAGCTCCAATTTGATGAGCCTGGGCGGTATTGCGATTGCCATTGGCGCCATGATTGATGCGGCGATTGTGATGATTGAAAACGCGCACAAGCACCTGGAGCGCCTGCCGGAGAACCACACCACCAGCGAGCGCTTTGAGGCCATGCTGGACGCTTGCAAAGAGGTGGGCCCGGCGCTGTTTTTCTCGCTGTTGATCATCACGGTGTCATTTTTGCCCGTGTTTGCGCTCGAAGGGCAGGAAGGAAGGCTGTTCTCCCCATTGGCCTACACCAAGACCTTCTCGATGGCCAGCGCCGCCCTGCTCTCCATCACCCTGGTGCCGGTGCTGATGCTGCTTTTCATTCGCGGCAAGATCATGCCGGAGTCTAAAAACCCGGTCAATCGCTTCTTGATCTGGGTCTATCGCCCCATCATCGCGGGCGTGATGCGCTGGAAAAAATTAACTATTTTTCTGGCACTGTTGGTGTTGGTCGCTTCTTACTATCCGGCCTCCAAATTGGGCTCCGAGTTCATGCCCACGCTCAACGAAGGCAGCTTGCTCTACATGCCCGCCTCGCTGCCTGGGATGTCGATCACCAAGGCCGCCGAGCTGCTGCAGACGCAAAACAAAATTATCAAAAGCTTCCCTGAAGTAACTTCGGTCTTCGGCAAGGCGGGCCGGGCCAACACCGCCACCGACCCCGCCCCGACCGAAATGTTCGAGACCGTGATCAACCTCAAACCCGCCTCTGAATGGCGCGCCGGCCTGACCATCGATAAGCTGATTGCCGAGATGGACAAGGCCTTGCAGTTCCCCGGTGTGGCCAACTCCTGGACCATGCCGATCAAGGCCCGCATCGATATGCTGTCGACCGGCATCCGCACGCCGATTGGCATCAAGGTGTTCGGCAAGGATCTGGATGAAATGGAAAAGCTGGCCCGCCAAATCGAGACCGTGGTGAAAGCCGTTCCCGGTACCACCAGCGCGTTTGCCGAACGCATCACGGGCGGCTTTTACCTCAACATCGAACCCGACCGGGAACAACTGGCGCGCTATGGCTTGAGCGTCGGCGACCTGCTGGATGTGGTCGGCACCGCACTCGGTGGCGAGATGGTGACCACCACCGTGGAAGGACGCGAACGCTATGGCGTGACGGTGCGCTACCCGCGCGAACTGCGCGGTGACCCGCAGCAGATCGCAAGCCAAGTGCTGGTGCCCACCATGGAGGGCGCCATGGTCCCCCTGGGCCAGGTGGCCAAGGTGGTGGTGGCCAAGGGCGCGCCCGGCATCCGCACCGAGAACGCGCTGCTGTCGGCCTACATCTATGTCGACATCCGCGAGCGCGACATTGGCAGCTATGTTACCGACGCCAAGAAGGCAGTCGCAGCGCAGGTCACGTTCCCGCCCGGTTATTACGTCACCTGGAGCGGCCAGTTTGAGTACATGGAACGCGCCATCGAGAAAATGAAGGTGGTCATCCCGGTCACGCTGCTGTCGATCTTCTTGCTCTTGTACCTGAACTTCCGGCGCATCACCGAGACACTGATCGTGATGCTGTCCGTGCCCTTTGCCCTGGTCGGTGGCGTCTGGCTGATGTGGGCGCTGAGCTACAACCTGTCGGTGGCGGTGGCGGTCGGCTTTATCGCGCTGGCCGGGGTGGCGGCCGAGACCGGTGTCATCATGCTGATCTACCTGGATCACGCCTGGGAAGCCATCAAGACCAAGTGCCGTGCGGCTGGCAAAGAGCCAGGCGTGGAGGATTTGTACGAGGCGGTGATGGAAGGCGCAGTTGAACGCGTGCGGCCCAAGATGATGACGGTGGTGGCGATCATGGCCGGCCTGTTGCCCATCATGTGGGGCACGGGCACCGGCTCCGAAGTCATGAGCCGCATCGCCGCGCCGATGGTGGGCGGCATGATCTCCAGCACGGTGCTGACGCTGGCCGTGATTCCGGCGATCTACGCGTTGGTCAAGCAGTGGCGGCTGAAGCGGGGAATGGAGGGCAAATGAGGTTGGACGTTATCAAAAAGGAGTTGGCATGTTGTTAATGATGGTTGTGGTTTTAGCGTTGATGCTGGGGTCTGGCAGCGGACCTATGGGCATGATGAGCCATGAAAAATCGGTTGAAAATGGCACCACCTCGTCGGTCGAAAAAAGCAGCAAAATGCCTGGGCCTCAGCATTCAATTGAAATGACTGAGTGATGCAAAAGTTGTTCTTTTAAAAACACGGGCACTGCCAACTTAAATGTGATGAGCCGCAGCGCCGCACCGAACCATTCATGCGCAAGGTCACTGCTGCCAATGGTTCGTCCGTCGCGCCCGCCAAGCGGTGAAATCTGACTGCCGGGAAACCTATCTGCGGTCTATCAGTCAATTCCGTGAAGACGGTACGGCTTGCTACGTAGGCCCTCGTCTCTGATCGCTGACAAACTCGACTTCCATGCTATCAACCCGCATGCGGGACAGGCCACTTGAAATTCATTAGAGCCACTTTTGTTGACAACTTGGGAGCAGGCAATTTAATTCGGTTCAAGAGGGAAATAGGTGCGCTGGCACACAGACCACCGCACTTCCGATCAATAAAATTAAATTTGCATATTGGTCGCGCGGGCGAGCAAGCCAGGCATTCTTCAACCTCAAAGGACAACCCTTATGAAAACCTTGATCTCTTATTTTTGGATGAACTCATATGCGAGCGGTAGTGACTTGGCAACGAACATTCATGGTGCAAAAGTATGAACACTACGACAAAACCGCTGGATGAAGCCGCTGGCGCTCATCCGTTGGAGAGCGGCATCGGTGATGCAGCGGGCGGCGCAGCAGTGGGCGCCGTGGCAGGCACGGTGTTGGCCGGCCCGGTTGGGACCGTGGTCGGTGCCGCGCTGGGGGCCATCGCAGCAGGTCTTGGCGGCTTGAATGACGCCGAATCAATCGACCCGACGCAAGAAGAATCCTACTGGCGCGAGAATTTTGCCGAGCGTTCTTACGTTGAAAACGGTTCGAGTTTTAACGACTACGGACCGGCTTACGGATACGGCGTCAACGCCTACACACAGTACCCCGGCCGCAGCTTCGATGAGATCGAAGCTGACCTTTCTCAGGGTTGGAGCACGTCGCGCGGCGCTTCAAACTTGGCCTGGGACCACGCGAGGAATGCGACGCGCGATGCGTGGGACCGCATCAACAATGGTCTCCGTGCAGTCAACTCGGATTGATTTAAATTTCCCCTGGCTTGCTGAAGGTGGTGGGCCTTTTAGCAGCCAGCAGGGCGCTGTTGAATAAATCTGAAATTGGCTAAAGCCGCTCCGTTTTTCGACTCTTTTCAGACTTTTACCGACACCGGCATTCCAAGATTTGTCATCATGTTCAGTGCCGACGCACTGATCCACGCTTGGGTCTTTTGTTGTGGCAAAGCACGTACCTTCTTGCCGCCGCGCGGCCAGTTGCACTTGCGCGGACTTGCGCCACACCCGCAGTTATTCAAATCGCCATAGCTGCGGTATCAAACAGGGGGCCGTTGCGGGCCCCTTGTTTCCTCCCTCGAGGCTTGTACGACGCCCGCCCTTCAGTTCACTCCTGTCGCAATTGGTGCGGCGCGGTGGGTGGGCATCCAACAACTCTTAACATCTGCTGTCGAACACCAATGACCGGCTGTCCGGCAGACAAATTCCCAACGCCATTTCGTATCCGCAGTAGGGAGGGAGCCGAAAATCAAATGCCCGTTCGTTTGCTCAGACATATCCAGTGCATCCGTTCTCTTTCACAAGTTCTTCAGTAATCGGCATCTGACGCCACGGTAGAGCAGCTTGTCAAGCGTCCGATGATCGTATGTTGTCAGATTGAATTTTTAGTCGTTTGATGGAGAATGTTGTCGATTGATGTTCATATTGCTGATCGTTCTAATTGAAATACGAAATAACGTAAGCGGGTGGCGAAGTCATCTTGCGGGGATCGGTAATTCTTAGGAGCATCGTGTCCACTTCAACTCAGGTGAACACATCCACACTCCAGAAATTCAAATGCCGCAGGCTGGTCGTCGGCGCGGACGCTACAGTGCTGAATTCAAACGCAAAGTCATAGCGGCTTGCCTTGAGCCGGGCGTCTCGACGGCGGCGGTTGCACTTTCCAACGGGCTCAACGCCAACCTGGTACGTCGCTGGGTGGTTGCGTCTTCACAGCGCAACGACACCGGGCGATCGAAGACGGCCACAACATTGGCGCCAGTTCACACCATCCCTGCCTTCATACCCATCAAGTTTGAATCAGTGCCACCAGTGCCCGCCACCCTGCAAGCCGACATTCGCATTGAACTCCAGCACGGCGCCACCACCGTGCATATCCACTGGCCCCTGAGTGCATCAAGCCAGTGTGCGCAATGGCTCCGCGAAGTGCTGGCATGATCCGAGTGGACGCCGTGTGGCTCGCCACAGAACCCCTGGACATGCGCTCTGGCATCGATTCAGCCCTGGCACGGGTTGTCCAAGTCTTCGGCGGTGGCCTTGAGCACGTCATAGGCCACCACCAGAATGTGACCGCTGCCACAGGCCGGGTCCAGCACGGTGATGGATTCGGGGTTAAGCGTGTCGCCATCTTCACGCACGCGGGTCTGGATGAGGGCATCAAGCTGTGCTTGCACCTCGGGCGTTTGCTCGGCGGGGGGTGATGTAGTACGGCCACTCACCTGCCAAGGTGCTTTGCGGGTTGGCCATGAGCCACAGGCGGCCCACGCTGTTTTGCACCAGGTATTGCACGATCCAGCTAGGCGTGAAGAGCTGGGTGGCGGCGGGGATGTCTTCGCTTTTGACGACTTTGCCAATGACCTGGTCCTTCTTCTCGGAGATGTAGAACTGGTACAGCCAGCCGATGATTTCGACCTCGGCCCAGTCTTCTTCAGGAATGGCTTCGACCAGCTTGGCAATGACGGAGTCGCTGCGCAGCAGGTTGTCAGTTAGCAGCAGTTCGGAGTCGTCGTCAATGCGTTCAAACAAAAAGGGTAAGGCTATCGACAATGCGTTGCACTGGGCCACCAGCAGCATGCGGTACAGCTCGCCATCGCGGTTGCCTGCGAGTTTGAGTTCGGTGACTTTGAAGGCGTTCAGGCTCGGGAGTTCGTTGGACAGTTCTGTGGCGTGGGTGAGGATGTCGGACAACGTGCCTGCCGTGCTGGATAGCGCCAAGTGACCGTGGCCCAGGTAGTCGTGCAGCTCCATGTATCTGAATGCCGCAAAGCGGCTGAACCAGGTGTAGGCCACGGCGTCCATGGTGTGGTCAAAGCCGTCCTTGCGGATGCGCTCGATCAGCTTGTCGCGTTGGCTGTGGACTTTGACGGGCCAGGCTTGGCCGGCCATCACGGTCACGTCGCCTTGGGGGATGCTCGCAAGCACTTCCAGCGTGCCGGCCTTGTCAGACAGACCCAGCAGGTTGGCGCGGGCGGTGACGGCGGCGATGAAGTCTTTGCGGGCTTGGGGGGGCGTAGGACTTGAGTTTGGCTTTGTTCATTGGATTTTTATATCAAATCGGGCTCTAGCCCTCGTAGATATTGCGTTAGCAGCTATTTAATTGGGAGTGGATTGAGGGATGGCTTAGCAGGCTATCAAGGTGCGACCAAGTGAGCGAGGAATACGCTGCGCACCACTGGAGCAGCCACATCGACATCAAACTTGGGCAGGCCTGGGCGCAGCAGCGTGTCCATGTCCTGGCGGAAAGCCGGATTGCGCAGGCGTTGGTCCAGCAACTGCCCGGCCTCTTCGCGCCCCATGGCGGTGCCTTCGTTGGCCAGGTACCACTCAAAAGCTTCCATGGCGCGTTTGCCATCCACGGTGTAGGGCGTTACGCCAGCTTGGCTTTGGCTCCAGGCAAACCAGAGGTCAAACAGGTCGCGCCCTTGTTGGCGTTGCATCAAGGCGCGGGTCTTGGTGCCCAGCATTTCATTGATGTCATAGGAAATGGCCTGCGCGGTGACCAGTTCGCCCTCATCGTCCAGGCTCTGAAAATTCACGTTCACCAGCGGGTAGAGCGCCTGATGCTCGTTCAAATTGATATCGACCTTGATGGTCTCATACCGGCTGAGGCCGACGGGGATGAACTTGAACTTGATGGAGAGGATTTTGGAGCGCTTGCTGGCATTGCGCAGTGCCAGCCAGGCATCATGAAAGATGGACGGTGCAGGCGTTCCGAGAATGGGGGGCAACACTCGCAGCAGGTGTTTTTCAAGGCTGGCGGTATCCATGGGCTTGGTGAGCACCAGGTCGATGTCTTCGGAGTAACGCGCCGCAGGGGCGAGGTGGGCCTTGTGCAGCACGGTGCCGCCACGCATGGCCAGGTGGCTGCGCAGCACCTCGTCGCCAAAGATTGCGGCAACCCCTCGGGAGAGGCGCAAGTCTTGCTCGATCTGGCTGCGTTTGGGCCATGGCGCGTGGGCTTGCCAGGCGGTTAAGTGGGCGTGTTGCATCAGGTGTTGGCGGGTTGTCGCGCGCTGGGCACGTTCACTTTAAAGCGGCGGTCCAGGGTGCTTGCGCACTGCTCATCACCCCCGATGGCAAGCGGGATCCTGCGGGTGCGCTTGTTGCCAAGCCAGTCAGCCACCAAGTTCGTGAGCAAGGGTTGGTCAAGCTGGGACAAAAAAACCCCCAGCCTTTGAGCGGCTGGCGTTTCTTGGGCTGCATTCAGTGCGGCGGTTAACCCATCCGCTGTCATTTCGGGGGCGAGGCTTTGCAACACTTCGGCCACACGGGCTATGCCACCAGTCACTTGCTGGCGGGACACCAGGTCTAAGGCTGTGAGCTCAGGTGTACTGACTTTGAAGCGGCCATGGGGTGTTTCGTGCCAGCGGGTGGGCATCTCGGCAATGCGCGTGCTCTTTAGGAAAACCAGCCGGTGTCGGCCCACTTGCAGAGGTCGCCGGGATTTGGGGACCATCACCTGCGTGATCATGACCGCTTGAGGTGACGCGCCATAGACCTCGGCAGCGCTGAGCAGGCCGACGTAGTAAGGCACACCCAGCGTTTTCGACAGATAGGCATCCAGCCAGGTCTCCAGCGGCGGCGCACCTGCTGATGCATCCTGCAACGGAACAATGACCCAATGCTCGGAGCCACGCGAGGCGCGCACAATGCGCCCCTTGCGCTGTTGGCGATGCAGCGCCTGGCGCAAGGCCCCAGCACTGACACCGGGCATGGCTTGGGCAATGTCAGAAGTGCGCAGGTTCAGCTTGCCTCGGCGTTCGGCTGCATCCAGTAGATCGGTCAGGGGACTTTGCACGGGGTTTAATCCATTTTAATTGCGAAATATATTACTTATTGATACTTAGTGCAATTTTATTGGCATTTCGACAGAAAACCGCGCAGAAGGGCGCAAGACTTGAGTTTGGCTTTGTTCATTGTTTTTATGTATTAAATCGGGCTGTAGCCCCCGTGGATGTTGCGCAAGCAGCTATTAAATTAGAACTAATCAAGACGGCGCCTCTTCGGTGTCGTCTGCTGTCGTTGCGGTGAGGCGGCGCGTGGTCAGGGCGCAGCGCTGCTCGATCAGGGTCACGATTTGCCCCAGGATGGGGTGGCCGTTGCCGGCGGCCTCAAAGCTGGCCAAGGTGGCGCGGGCATGTTCTGGCAGGCGTCTGGCAATGTTCAGGATGCGTTTTTTGACCTGTGCGGGTGACAAGGCGGCGTCTGTTGCGAACTGCGCCCAATGACGCGCTTGCACCTCGGAGAACTTGTACTTGCTGGCGATCTTCATGGCCATCTTGTCGGTCAGGCTCGGGTAGACCGCCGTGGACAGCGCGTCGTAAAGCGGGGCCAGCACCGCGCCCTTGCGGGTGTAGAGCAGCGAGAAGTTTTTGCCATGGGCGTCATGGTTGCCGATGAGGGCGTTGAACACCACGAAGTCCAGCATTCTCAAGATGTGCGGCGCGCTCGGGCGTGTCGTGCGGCGCAGCAATTCAAAGGCTTCGGCCAATGTGGGGCCGCCTTCGCTTTGGTACTTGGTTTCAGGCGCGGCGCCCAGGGCCTGGCAGAAGTCTTCCTGATGCAGTCGCTGGCTTTGAACGCCGGGTTGGCGGTCGTAACGTTCAACCAGCAGGTAGTGCCGCTCACGGACCCGATGGATATTGGTTTGAGCCACATCAAGTTTCAAGGCGGCCGCCAAAGCCATGCAAAAGCCTTCGTTGAAGACGCTGCCTTCAACCCCCGCAATCGGCGGCTTGAGAATATGGGAGCTGGGTGCGCCGAACAGGGGCAGGCCAATGCGGTCAACGTCGGCGACCACCGGCAACTTGTCTTGCGCGCCCGCCAGAGACAGGCGCAAGCCCTCGTCACCGGCAAGCATCGGGCGCAGCGGCATTTCATCCAGCATATGCAGCAGTTGCGCCGCATCGAGCCAGCGCACGGTGTGCGGGGCCTCGGGCGCCTGCGGTGTCTGGCCGGGCTCCAGCAAGGTGACAGCACCGGCACATTCACCCCCAATGCCGTCAAGCAAGGCATAGTCGTTTTGACGCGAGACATGCAGGGTCTGGGCAACCAGCTTGCGCTTGGCGCCTTCGGGCAATAGCCCGGCAAAAAAAGGCCGGGTGGCGCGCTCATCAAAGGGCTCGGCTCTGGGCGGGAGCGATTGCGACAGCGGGGTGTGGTCCAAATTGGCGGCACTCTGGGCCAGCCAATCGGCAGCGTAGCTAAAGCTCAGGCGGCCATCGACCTGGGCCAGCGTGCCAATGTGCGCACCCAACAACCAGACTTCGAGGTGGCGGGCCATGTCAGGCGGCCTGGTCAGAGATCGGGGCGGTCACCAAGCCGTCCACGGCCAAGGTGCCGCCCAGCGCGTGCAGCACGCGCAGGATGGTTTCCAGGCGCAGGGTGGGTTTACCGGCTTCCAGTTCGACAATGAAGCGCACGCCGACGCCCGCCGCCAGTGCCAGTTGCGGCTGGGTCAGACCCAATTGTTTGCGGGCGGCGAGCGCTGCCGCGCCCAGGGCTGCGGGGGTATTGATGAGGGTGATCGTCATGCCAATTTCCTGTACGGGAAATTATCATCATCCACCCACCAAATTGCAACTCATATTTCCTGTTCGGGAAACATTTGTGTTAATCGACGCATCATCGTCTGAAATATCCCGAACAGGACATCCAAGATGCACTATTGCACCCGCAGTCGCGGCAGGATTTGATTCAGGCGTTCGTCAAAGCTCAAATTCATTTCTCGCGCTCCAGGCAGTCAAGGACATAGGTTTCATCGTGGGTGCTCAGGTAGCGCCGCACGTCGGGGTGCAGGGCGTGGGGTGTCAACTTCATAGAACGGGCAGATTCCAGGTACTTGGCCTCGGCCAGGATGCGCACGATGACCTGGAACAGTTTGGCTTTGGTGGAGTCGGACCAATCCGCCACAGCGGGGTCATGATGGGCGCATTCGGCCAGAAAATCCTGCCAGTCGATGGGTGCCAAAGCGGGCTCCAGACGGCGCTGGCGGTCGGCATAAACGCGCAGCATGAAGTCGCCCAGCAACTTGCTGTGTTTGACGACGGCGGCCAGCAGCAACTGGGTGACCACTTCGCTTTCACGCTCAGCCATCATTTGCCAAGCTTGGGCATCGAGCATGGTCAGGCGGCGTTGCAACAACCGGGCCTGCCGCCGGGCGGTGGCTGGCGTCTTCTTTTGCAGGATTTTTTCAACTTCGATCGCATGGAGCCAGGCCGATTCGTCAGGCTTTGAAAGCAAGAGCGAAGCGACACGCCTGCTCTCCTGCCATCTGCAGTCAAATGGGAGCGCTGGTCGGGGTGCCATTGCTCCCCAGCAACCCAACGTGAGCGTTGCGGGGAGACGGTACGAATCAGTGTCTTGCCGTTTTGGCGGTTCAAGTGGGTGATATCCAACCGTTTCCGGGCTAGTGTCCCCGCAGCAACCGATTGAAATGACTTGGAAGCGCGCGACCTCGCTCATTTTGAGGACTCCCGGAGTTTATTTTGACTTTGATTGCCATTATGACCAGCGGGTATCGTCTACCGGCACTAGATCATCAGGTGAGCCGCAGTGTCAGGGAAAAACTTGAGTATGGCTGGAGGGCTGACCAGTGGAGCAGGCTCACTTGGTGAGCTTGCGTAGGTCTTCCAGGTCAGAACGTACACGTCGAAAAATAGCTTTTGTTCGTATTAAACGGTTGAATGCGGCTGCACGCGGTCGGCACTGATCGGGAAGTTTCTGTTGAATGAAGGCCAGGGACACGGGTAATGGCGCGATCAAAGCGTGCATAGACCGTCGTCGGCTCAATGTGAACGACGCGCGCGACCACGAACGTCGAGCCAGCTGTACATGCGTGTACAAAAATAAAGATCAGCCGCCCGACGGTGGCGACTTGCCGCCGGGGCCGGGAACCAGGCGCTCACGGAGCTCCGCGTCCAGGCCAGGGGTCGCATGCATGTCAGTGTCGACCAGCCCGGCGTCGATGTCACGCTTGGCCTGGACAATCATGGGATCGGGGGCCTCGGCAGTGGTGTCGGTGGATTCGTCACGTTCGTGAGGCAGCGCCAGACCTGGGGCCGACAGGGGCGCCTTCGCGCCACGCGGCGGTGTGGGCTGCTGGCGTCCGCCGGGTCCGGTCGTCGCACCTGCCCCGGCGCCGCCGCCGACGACTGCGCCGGTGCCCGTGCCCGATGGGTGTGCGCCGGGTGCACGGGTGAGCGGGTCGCGGTTCGCGTCGAGGTTGCGATTGTCATTGTTCATGGTCATCTCCTGGTTGTGTGTGACTCTGGATAGAGTCGGCTGGGCTTCAGCGCGTGGTGCCACGCCTTAAGAGGTTCTCAAGGGAGTCTATTGTCTGCGTCGGCATCGGCTGTGTCTGTGCGGCATCGCACGTCACCGCGACCGGCATGGACCAGCACGGTCGGCCTCGAAGGTGGCGGTCTGCACGCTTGCGAAGGCCTATTTGTCGTTGTCTGTTGGGGGCAGGGTAGATGGACGGCGATGCTGCAAATCGTCATGAATGCAAGTTTTGTTGTTACGGATCCGTATTTTTCCAACCATGAAAGTGACCTTACTCTTATCGTGGTTGAGATGGAGACCGGTGTTACAACTCAGAGCATTCTGCCAAGATAAATATTGAAAGGTCGTATTTCCGACTTTTCATTCAACTACAAGAGGAAAACAATGTTTAACCGACTCATTGCTTTGATAAAACAGCTTTTTGCCATCTCCCTGTTTGCGATTGCCGGGAGCGCGAGTGGGGTCTATGCCGCCGATATCGTCACATTTACCGGAAAACTCTCCAGCGCCGGCGAGGTGCCTCCAAACTCAAGCCAGGGTACAGGAACAGTTGAGGCGACACTCAACAGGGATACCAACGAGTTGAAGTGGAAGGTGGTCTATTCCGGCCTTACTGGCCCTGTTGGCGCGGGGCACTTCCATGGGCCTGCTATTACTGGTCAAAATGCCGGCGTCGTCCTGGGGTTCAAAGGCAGTGTAGAGAGCCCTATCAGCGGTGAAGCCACCATTACCCCTGAGCAAGCCAAAGATTTTTCGGCCGGCAAATGGTACGTAAATTTACACACCAAGGACAACCCAGGAGGCGAAATTCGTGCGCAGGTAACGCCAGCGAACTGAGTGTCTTCGGTTCGGTCGGTCTAGGTCTTACGCCCTAAAAGTTATCACCATCGTTGTCGAATACACCACTTACGGACCGGGCTATTCACCCGGATTGGGTAAGAATTGGCGCTTGACTTCTACATGGAACGTCGGCCGCCATTTTTGACCGTTTCGACTTTCGCTGGTGGTCGGGACTTGTAATTTGTTCCCGTCCACAGCCATTCTTAAGCACTGAACTTGGCGTAATAATGCGCCACAGTCGGTGTTTGGGCAATACGGTGCATATGTGCATTCAGGGCAGGCGCCACCTTTTCTACCAGATCGGTAGGCACATGGTCCAGACGCCCCGACTTGAGGGCGCTCACATCGGCAAAAACCTTCAGGTCAGCAACAGTGAGCCGATTGTCAGCAAAGTATTCACCGCCATGGGCCTGCAACTGGCTTTGCAGCCAGCCAAGGTACACGGGGATGGAACCATGGACGAGGGCAGCGCGAGCGTCCCTCTGGACCTCGCCCGTCATGCGAAAAGTCGGACCCATCTTGACGCTGGCTTCCTCCACTACGTACATCACTTCGTCGCACAAAAGCGCCTGATACGCATCGGTGGGGTACAGACCTGCCAGTTTGCCCGCGTATCGAAGAATCGAATCACACTGCGTCACCTGCACGCCATCCACCGTCAGGGTGGGCACCTGGCCAAAAGGCGTGGACTTGCGCACTTCGGCAAATTCAGCAAACGTAACGCGGTGATCTTCAAAGGCAACGCCGCCGATATGCAAGGCCAGACGCACTGGCTCAGCGCGGCCGCCATGAAAATCGAAATAGGTGAGTTTGAGTTTGGGCATGGTGGTTACCTGAAGTAATAAGGTAGGCCCGCAAAGGGCGATTTGCGGATTCTAGGCGGGTGGAACTGCTGGAGAGAATGGCTCGTTCCTGACTCATCAAGACACATTGCCGACCTACAGATATCGGAACTGCCCGCCCCCTAGCCGACATTGAAAGCGATGGTTCCACCTCCGAAATATGGGAACTTGCTCCCAGGCGGGCAAGCGCAACCCGACTACGAGGAAAACGGCGCGCAACTGGTGACAGATTAAGCTGACGCGTCTGACGCACCGCGGTACGCCATGTGTGTGATGCCCCAGGGCACTGAAAACGCACTGTTGTGGACAGTGCGTTTTGGTCCGGGGCCTGCTCCATGCCCGCACCGGCGTCGCTACTTTGGCGCGCTTGCACCGAGCTCGCCGCTTCGGGCAAGCAGTTGCAGCCCTGGCTATTTCCCTATACGGGCGCCCCATCGTAGGCGCCATCACCCATGATGCGCGCTACCGAGTTCATGAAGCCTTCGGTTTGACGCAGTGACAGGTGAACTACTTGCCCTACTCAAATGACAGTTTCTATGGCGTGAGCGGCATGCATCAGTGGTCTACCACGTATTCCTGCTTTGACCAGGTGCCACTGCTCAGTTGCTTTTTCGGTAAACCAGATCACGATGTCGCCGCGCGATGCAAGGTGTAGTTGTGTTCAGACCAGTTAACCACCTTGTATTTGAACTGGGTGAATTTGTGGCGGCGACTCTCGTTATGTTGGTAGTGCACTGGGTGGAGCCGCAATTGGCAGCTCCGGCGCCCGGGCTGTCGCCAACTGATTAAGATGGGGGACCGTCTAAAGTTGCGCAACGCGAACTTGAGCTTTCCTCCAACTGATGAAAATGATCGCCACCCCCCAATCCATGCAGTTCGATGCCGTCTTGCCCCTGCAATGTGGCGCCTCGCTGCGTGACTATGCGCTGAGTTTTGAGACCTACGGCGAACTCAACGCGGCCAAATCGAACGCCGTGCTGATCTGCCACGCCCTGAACGCCTCGCACCATGTGGCGGGTGTGTATGCCGGCCAGGACAAGTCCGAGGGCTGGTGGGACAACATGATCGGTCCCGGCAAACCGCTCGATACCAACCGTTTCTTCGTTATCGGCGTCAACAACCTGGGCTCCTGCTTTGGCTCCACCGGCCCGATGCATACCAACCCCGACACGGGCCGCGTCTATGGCGCCGATTTTCCGGTGGTCACAGTCGAAGACTGGGTCAACGCGCAAGCCCGCTTGCTCGATGCCCTGGGCATCCAGACGCTCGCCGCCGTGATGGGCGGCAGCCTGGGTGGCATGCAGGCACTGAGCTGGGCGATACAGTACCCCGAGCGCGTGCGCCACGCGGTGGTGATTGCCAGCGCCCCCAACCTGACGGCCGAGAACATCGCCTTCAACGAAGTGGCGCGCCGGGCGATCGCGACCGACCCCGACTTTCATGGCGGACATTTTTACGCGCATGGCACCGTGCCCAAACGCGGCCTGCGCATTGCCCGCATGATCGGCCACATCACCTACCTGAGTGATGACGTGATGAACGAGAAGTTTGGCCGCCAGTTGATTGCCGCTGGCAAAGGGGGGGCGCAGGACGACTACCTGTTCAGTACGCTGGAGGCTGAATTCCAGATCGAGAGCTACCTGCGTTACCAGGGCGACAAATTCGCCGATTACTTTGATGCCAACACCTACCTCTTGATCACGCGCGCGCTGGACTACTTTGACCCGGCCCGCCCCTACGGCGGCGACCTGAGCCTCGCGTTGGCGCGCGCCAGCTGCAAGTTTTTGCTGGTGAGCTTTAGCACCGACTGGCGCTTTGCACCCCAACGCAGCCGCGAGATCGTCAAGGCGCTGCTGCACAACCGGCGCGACGTGAGCTATGCCGAAATCGACGCGCCGCATGGCCATGATGCCTTTTTGCTCGATGACCCCCGCTACACAAGCGTCATACGCTCTTATTTTGATAGCGTCGAGGTGTCAACATGAGTGACCTCCAAACCATGGATGCGCTGGCCCAGCTGGTGCCGGAAGGTGCCCGCGTGCTGGACCTGGGCTGCGGCGACGGCGCCATGCTGGCGCACTTGCAGCAGACCCGCGGCTGCAGCGGCTACGGTATCGAAATTGACGATGCCAACGTGCTGGCCTGCGTCAAGCGCGGGGTCAATGTGATCCAGCTCAACCTGGACGAAGGCTTGTCGATGTTTGAAGACGCTTCGTTTGATGTGGTGCTGCAAATCGACACCTTGCAACACTTGCGCAACGCCGAGGTGATGCTGCGCGAGACGGTGCGGGTGGGGCGCTTTGGCGTGGTGGCCTTCCCCAATTTTGCGCACTGGCCGAACCGCCTGAGCGTTTTGAGCGGGCGCATGCCAGTGACGCGCCGCTTGCCTTACCAGTGGTTTGACACACCCAATATCCGCGTTGGCACCCATGCCGATCTGGGCATTCTGGCCGGCCGCAATGGTTTGACGGTGCTCGACAGTTTTGGCCTGCAGAACGCCAAGGTGGTGCGCCGACTGCCCAACCTGCTGGCCGGAACCTCGGTCTACAAGCTCTCAAGATAAGGACGCGCATGGGGCCCGGTGCTTGTTCGCATTCGGCCCCGTCGATTTCACTCACTTTTAACCATGGATATTTTTTATGCCATACCGCACTGCCACCCTGTTTGACCCGGTCCAGGCCGGCGACCTGCTGCTTGCCAACCGCATCGTGATGGCACCGCTGACGCGTAACCGCGCGCCCGATGCCATTCCCACACCGCTGATGGCCCAGTACTACACCCAGCGCGCCAGCGCCGGCTTGATCATCACCGAGGCCACCGCCATCAGCCAGCAGGGCCAGGGCTATGCCGACGTGCCCGGTTTGTATGGCTCCGAGCAACTTGAAGGCTGGAAGCACGTCACCCACAGTGTGCACGGCGCAGGCGGCAAGATCGTGGTGCAGCTCTGGCATGTGGGCCGGGTCTCACACACCAGCCTGCAGCCGGAGGGCGGCCAGCCGGTGGCGCCGTCGGCCCTCGCTGCGAAAACCAAAACCGTGTTGCTGCAGGACGGCGTGCCGGTCTTTGTGGACACGTCCGAGCCGCGTGCGCTGCAGGCCTACGAGTTGCCGGACATCGTGCACACCTACCAGGCAGCGGCCCGCAACGCGGTGCAGACCGCAGGCTTTGACGGGGTCGAGATTCACGCGGCCAACGGCTATTTGCTGGACCAGTTTCTCAAGGCAGGCTCCAACCTGCGCCGTGACGACTACGGTGGCAGCATCGAAAACCGCGCCCGCCTGTTGCTCGAAGTGGTGCAGGCCGTGACCGCTGCCGTGGGCGCTGGGCGCGTCGGCATTCGCCTGTCGCCCGTGACCCCGGCCAACGATGCCTTTGACCCCGATCCGCAACCCTTGTTTGACTACCTGGTGCGCGAACTGGCCGCTTTCAAGCTGGCTTATGTGCACGTTATTGAAGGGGCCACCGGCGGCGCGCGCACGTTGCCGGACCGCCCGTTCGACTACACCGGCCTGCGCCGAGCCTACCGGGCTGCCGGGGGCAGAGGCGCCTGGATGGTCAACAACGGTCTGGACCAGGAACTGGCGCAACTCGCCGTTGCCGGGGGCGCTGACCTGGTGGCCTTTGGCCGCCCCTTCATTGCCAACCCGGACCTGGTGGCTCGTCTGCGCCGCGGTGGTCCGTTCAACAAATGTGACAGCAGCACCTTTTACGGTGGTGGCGCCAAAGGCTACACCGACTACCCTGTGCTGAAAGGCGCTTGAGGCCTGGTTTTCTCAGATCCACACGACGCAAGGAATTTTGTATGAATGCACGTCTCCCCGCCGCCGCGCTGAACGCCAGCCAGATCCTCAGCGAAGTCACTCAGGCCTGGGACGATGACATCGTCGCCCAGCTCAGCGACTACATCGCCATCCCCGCCAAATCGCCCATGTTCGACGCGGATTGGGCGCAGCACGGATTTATTGACACCGTGGTGCGCCATGCCGCCGCGTGGGTGGAGGCACAAAAGGTCGTCGGCTTGACGCTGGAAATCATCCGCCTGCCCGGGCGCACGCCGGTGCTGTTTTTTGAAGTGGCGGCCTGCACCGGCAGCGCCCAGCAAGCCGTGTCCAGCCAAACGGTGCTGATGTACGGCCACCTGGACAAACAGCCCGAATTCACCGGGTGGCGCAGCGACCTCGGGCCTTGGACTCCCAAATATGAAGACGGCAAACTCTATGGCCGGGGCGGCGCCGACGATGGTTACGCGATTTATGCCGCCATCACCGCCATCCGGGCCCTCAAAACCCAGGGTGCGGCGCACCCGCGAATCGTCGGGTTGGTGGAAACCTGCGAAGAAAGCGGCTCGTATGACCTGCTGCCCTACATCGACGCGCTGCGTCCCCGGCTGGGCGATGTGGCACTGGTGATCTGCCTGGACTCGGGCGCCGGCAACTACGAGCAGCTCTGGCTGACCAACAGCCTGCGCGGCATGGCCAGCGGCACACTCAAGGTGGAGGTGCTGACCGAGGGCGTGCATTCCGGCGATGCCAGCGGCCTGGTGCCGTCGAGCTTTCGGATCCTGCGCCACCTGCTGGACCGGCTGGAAGACAGCGCCAGCGGCCGCTTGCTGCCCGCGCAGTTTCACTGCGAAGTGCCGGCTGACCGGCTGCGTCAAGCCCAGGCCACTGCCGCCATTTTGGGCGACGAACTTTACAAACGTTTCCCCTGGGCACACGCGGACTGTGGCGGCGCCAGCCAGACCATGCTTCCCACCAGCACCGATCCGCTGCAGGCGCTGTTGAACCGCACCTGGACCCCCACGCTCAGCATCACGGGCGCGGACGGTCTGCCCGACATGAAAAACGCGGGCAACGTGCTGCGCCCGTTTACCGCCTTCAAGCTCAGCCTGCGCCTGCCGCCGCTGGTGGAGGCGAGTCACGCCGTGCAACAGCTCAAGGCGCTGCTGGAAGACAATGCCCCGTACCAAGCGCGGGTCAGCTTTGTGCCCGACTCCCATGCCACCGGCTGGAACGCCCCCCGCACCGCACCGTGGTTTGAGCAAGCGCTGAACGCGGCCTCGCAAGACTACTTTGGCGCCCCCTGCGGCTACATCGGCCAGGGTGGCACCATTCCGCTCATGAACATGCTGTCCACCGGTTTTCCGAAAGCGCAGATGATGGTCTGCGGCGTGCTCGGCCCCAAGAGCAATGCGCACGGTCCCAATGAATTCTTGCATGTGCCGTATGCCAAAAAACTGACCGCCGCCGTGGCGCAAGTGATCGCCCAGCTCCCCTGATGACCGACAGCACGCTGTCTCCCTTTGTCGCCCTGGACGGCGACAACTTGGCGGTGCAGGACTGGCCACTGGCGGCGGGTCAGGTACGGCGCGGCGTGGTCTTGCTGGTGCATGGCCTGGGCGAACACGTCGGCCGCTATGACCGCCTGGCCGGTCAGCTCAACGACTGGGGCTTTGCGGTGCGCGGCCATGACCAACATGGCCATGGCGAGTCAGGCGGACCACGCGGGGGCCTGCCCAGCGACACCCGTTTGCTCGATGACCTGGCCGATATCGTGGACAGCACGCGCGCCCGCATGGGCCCCCACACGCCACTGATTCTGCTCGGGCACAGCATGGGAGGCTTGGTGGCCGCGCGCTTTGTGGCCCTGGGCCTGCGTCCGGTGCAGGCGCTGGTCCTGTCCTCGCCCGCGCTCGAGCCCGGCCTGAATGCGGTTCAGAAACTGCTGTTGGCCGTGCTGCCCCGCATTGCCCCCAATTTGCGCATCGGCAATGGCCTGGATGCCTCGCTCATTTCACACGATCCGGCGGTGGTTGCGGCTTACCGCGCCGACAAACTGGTGCATGACCGCGTGTCGGCGCGCCTGGCCCGTTTTATTGCCGACGGCGGGCCCGCCACGCTGGCGCAGGCGGCCAGTTGGTCGGTCCCCACGCTGTTGCTGTATGCCGGAGCCGACCGCTTGGTCAACCCGGCGGGCAGTCGCGCCTTTGCCGCAGCAGCGCCCCCGACGGTGGTCAGCGCCCATTGCTTTGAGACGCTGTACCACGAAATATTCAACGAGCTCGACGCCGCACCGGTTTTTGCCGAGCTGAAAAAGTGGCTGGATGCCCGGTTTTAGACCGGTCGGTTGAGTCTTTTGGGCTGCGGCCCTGATTACACTCGACTTGATCGTTTAACCAAGGAGTCCCCGCATGAAGATTCTTCTCGCCGTCGACGGCAGTCTTTACACCAAGAAAATGCTGGCTTACCTGAGCACACATGATGAGCTGTTCAGCCCGGGCAACGAGTACATCGTGTTCACGGTGCAACCGATGATCCCGGCGCGCGCCCGCGCTGCCGTGGGCAAGCAAATCATCGACAAATACTATGTCGAGGAAGCCGAAAAAGTGCTCGCACCGGTCACCAGGTTTTTGCTGCGCCATGGCATCGATGCCCAGAGTAACTGGAAGATTGGCCATGCGGGCGAAAGCATTGCCCAGTTCGCCGACAGCGGCAAGTTCGACATGGTCATCATGGGCTCGCACGGCCACGGCACCTTGGTCAACCTGGTAATGGGCTCGGTGGTCACCGAGGTCTTGGCACACTGCAAGGTGCCGGTGCTGCTGGTGCGTTGAGCCGCTCGACCGGGCACCGGATCGCCGCCTTGCGCCTTTGCGGCTGGAACAAAATTTTGACGGCGGTGTTGGGTTTCATGCCCCTATTTTTTTCCGCCCGTCATGACAAGGCCACGGCTGCGGCGGCAGTCAGGGCCGCCGTCAGCGCATCCAGCACCACCGAGTCCAGGTTCCAGCAATGCCAGTACAGGTCGACTGGCAGCGTATGCCCAGGTGCCACATTCACCAGACGCCCCGTGCGCAGATGTTCGCGCACCTGCAACTCCGGCACCACGCTGACACCCCAACCCGCCAGCACCGCGCTGACCTGGCCTTCCGAACTGGGCACATACAACTGACTCAACGCCACGTGTTTGAGATGAAAAGCGTGCGCGATGAACTCGCCCTGCAAATCGTCCTTGCGGTTAAAGGCAATGAACGGCTGATGGCGAAAGTTGTGCGGCGACAAGCCCCGCGGGCAATGCGCCGCCGCATAGTCAGCTTCTGCAACGGCCACGTAACGCATCGCCCCCAATGGCACTATTTTGCAACTGCGCAAGGCTTGCTTGAGCGTGGTCACGCAACCCAGCACCCGGCCCTCGCGCAACCATTCGATGGTGAAATCCTGGTCGTCGGTGATGATTTCCAGGCCGAGGCCGCGCCGTGCCAGCCCACTCAAGGCCGGCAGGGCCCAGGTGGCAATGCTGTCGGCGTTGATGGCAATGGAAATTCGCTCCACCTCCCCGCCACTGCCTGCCGCGCCTGGCGCCAGGTCTTTCAGATCACGCGCCAGATCGGCTCGCAGCAGGCGCGTTTGCAGGGCGTGTTTGAGCAACAAGCGGCCCGCCGACGTCGGCTTCAATGGACGGCTGCGCACGATCAGCACCGTGCCCACCTGGACTTCGAGCGAGCGCAAGCGCTGCGAGACTGCAGACTGGGTGATCGACAGACGCACGGCAGCGCGCTCAAACCCCCCCTCTTCCACAATGGCGGCAAGGCATTCCAAGGCATCCGGGTCAAAAGTACTCATGGCGGCTAGTCTAATAGCGGTTCAGCAACCCTCCCGGACGGCGTTATTGGCCATAATTGAAGCGGCATGCCCGGACTTGATAAACCACAAATCCTCGTGACGGGCACGGGCTTAAGCTTTTCCTGAAACGGAGATCACTATGGATACGGTGCGACCGCCCGCTGTTGCTGGCGCTTTTTATCCTGGGCAGGCATCGGTTTTAGGGCACGACGTCACGACGATGCTGGCCCAGGCCCGGCCCCGCGTCGGCCCGGGGCACCCCACCCCGAAAGCACTGATCGTGCCCCATGCCGGCTACCTCTATTCCGGCGCCACCGCCGGGCTAGCCTATGCGCAGCTCGCCAGCGGACGAGCCAGCATCCGCCGCGTGGTCTTGCTGGGTCCGGCACACCGGGCGCCGCTGCGGGGCTTGGCGTTGCCAGGTGTTGACGCCTTTGCCACGCCGCTGGGCCGCATCGAAATAGACCAGGACGCCGTGGCGGCCCTTGCCCCCTTGCCGCAAGTTGTGGTCAGCCGCGCCGCCCATGCCCTGGAGCATTCGCTGGAGGTGCAATTGCCGTTCTTGCAGACCGCACTGGATGATTTCAAACTGCTGCCGCTGGTGGTAGGCGACGCCACACCCGCCCAAGTGGCCGAGGTACTGGAAGCCCTGTGGGGTGGCGCCGAGTCGCTGATCGTCATCAGCTCCGACTTGTCGCATTTTTTACCCTATGACACGGCGCAAGCGGTGGACCGCGACACGGTGCAAAACATGATTCGGCTCAACAGCAGCCTCACGCACCATCAGGCCTGCGGCGCCGCGCCGGTCAACGGCCTGTTGCAGGCGGCCCGTCAGCACCACCTGCAACCCGAACTGCTCGGGCTGTGCAACTCCGGTGACACG
The DNA here is from genome assembly GCA_025359085.1 of Gammaproteobacteria bacterium. GTDB lineage: Bacteria > Pseudomonadota > Gammaproteobacteria > Burkholderiales > Burkholderiaceae_C > Rhodoferax. The sequence goes on along the minus strand of JANYHL010000097.1, from coordinate 24,856 downwards.
GCGGGCGACAAGAACCGGGTGGTGGGCTACGCCGCGCTGGCGTTCAGACAGGAACTTGTCGATGTCGAACTCTCACACTAAACCACCTGCGGCTGCGCCTACCGACTTGCATAGCGCCCCGGCCACGGCGGGCCACATCTTGCTGCCGATTGCCCGCGCCACCCTCTCGATGGCCTTGGGACACCCCCTTGAAGCACCGGAACAGGCCGCCTGGCTGCAAGAGTCGGGCGCCTGTTTTGTTACCTTGACCCAGCGTGGCCAACTGCGCGGCTGCATCGGCACGCTGGAAGCGCACCGCACCCTGCTGGCCGACCTCAAGGCCAACGCCCTGGCGGCGGCCTTCGCCGACCCCCGGTTTTCGCCCTTGTCCGCCGGGGAGTTGGTCCAGACCGAGATTGAAGTGTCTTTGCTGTCGGCCTTGCAGGCCATGCAGTTTGAAAGCGAAGCCCACGCGCTGGCCCAGTTGCAGCCCGGCATTGACGGGGTGGTGTTTGAATTTGCGCATCACCGCAGCACGTTTTTGCCGCAGGTGTGGCAGCAACTGCCCAGCGTGCCCGAGTTCATGGCCCAGCTGAAACGCAAAGCCGGTCTGCCGCCCGACTTTTGGGACGCCGGTGTGCGCTTGCAGCGTTACAGCGTGCGCCAATGGAAGGAGAGCGACCTCCGGTGCGCCAGCGATACAGCCTCAAGCCAGGAGAACTTGTAATGAACGCATCCAGCTACCCGGGCCGATACTGGCATTGGCTCGATGATGGCCGCATGCAATGCGACCTGTGCCCGCGCGACTGCCGCTTGCACGAGGGTCAGCGCGGCGCCTGCTTTGTGCGCATGCGCCAGGGCGAGCAGATGATTCTGACCACCTACGGGCGCTCATCAGGTTTTTGCATCGACCCGATTGAGAAAAAGCCGCTCAACCACTTTTACCCCGGTAGCAGCGTGTTGTCTTTTGGCACGGCAGGGTGCAACCTGGCCTGCAAGTTTTGTCAGAACTGGGACATCAGCAAGTCACGCGACATGGATCGCTTGATGGACCAGGCCTCGCCCCGGGCGATCGCCATGGAGGCCGTCAAATACGGCTGCAAAAGAGTCGCCTTCACCTACAACGACCCGGTGATCTTTGCAGAGTACGCGATGGGTGTGGCCGATGCCTGCCACGCGCACGGCGTCCACACCGTGGCGGTGACGGCGGGCTACATGCACGACCAGCCGCGGCGTGATTTTTACGCCAAGATGGACGCCGCCAACGTTGATCTGAAAGCCTTCACTGACGACTTCTATTTCAAGCTCACTGGTTCGCATCTGCAACCGGTGCTCGACACGCTGGTCTATCTCAAGCGCGAAACCCAGGTCTGGTTCGAGATCACCACCCTGTTGATTCCGGGACACAACGACTCCAACGAGGAAATCACGGCCCTGAGCCGTTGGATCATGCAGGAGCTTGGGCCCGACGTACCGTTGCACTTCTCGGCCTTTCATCCGGACCACAAGATGGCGGACGTGCCCGCGACACCCCCGGCCACCCTGGTACGCGCCCGCCACATCGCGCTCGCCGAGGGCTTGCACTATGTGTATACGGGGAACGTGCATCACATTGAAGGCGACACCACCTTCTGCCCCGGTTGCCAGGCGCCGTTGATCGTGCGCGATTGGTACCAGATCAAACACTACCGGTTGGACGCAAGCGGCCACTGCCCGGACTGCGGCGCTGCCGTCGCCGGGCGCTTTGACGCGAAAGCTGGCAACTTCGGCCGCCAGCGCCTCCCGATTGCCATCGGCGCCTGAGCGGCGCAAAGATGTTCCGATGAAACCAGCCCACGCCCAACGGGTCCAGATTCCAGTGGACGACGGCCACATTGGCCCGCGTGTCCGGCGGCAACACGAGAATAGCGCACATCAGTTTGGCAAGCTTCTCTTCTCTGCTTTGCTCCTCAGACCGCTGCTTGATTAATCTCAACGTCGCGCAGCAGACCGGGGCTATTCTGAAATAACAAATAATTGTTTCGTAGAACTGCGACCCAGGAGGGGGCATGAAGACTGATTCAGAACTGAAAAAGGACGTACTTGCAGAAATGTTGTGGGATCCGCTGATTCCCGAAGCCCGGGTCGGGGTGTCGGTCACAGACGGCGTGGTGACCTTGACCGGACACCTCGACACCTATGCCGAAAAAGTAGCGGCCAAACGCGCGGTGGAACGGGTCAGTGGTGTCAAGGCGATTGCGGTGGAGGTCGATGTCATCCCGATCGGCCTGCACCAGCGCAGCGACACCGAGATCGCGATCGCCGTGGAGCATGCGCTGAGCTGGAGCACCTCAGTGCCGCAAGACCGGATCAAGGTGTCGGTAGAAAAAGGCTGGGTCACCCTAAGCGGCGAGTTGGACTGGAATTTTCAGCGCCGCGCGCTCGAACGCATGGTTCGCCCGCTCAAAGGGGTGGCGGGCATTGTTGACAACATCCGGCTCAAGGCGCTGCCCATTCCCTCCAACCTGTCCACCCGCATTCAGGAGGCACTGACCCGCCAGGCGCAGCGTGAAGCCAAACGCATAGAAATCTCGATGGACGGCAGCGTGGTGACCCTGCGTGGCCACGTGCACTCCTGGGCCGAACGCAATGCGGCGGAAGGCGCCGCCTGGTCGGCCCCCGGGGTGAGCCGCGTCAACAACCAATTGACGGTGGAGGCCTAGCACTGCGATGGCCAGCCAACTGAAGGACTTCGCGACCTCGGCGGTCGCTGTGGTGGAGCCTGAAACCCCCACCTTGCTGGTGGCGCAAATCATGCGAAAGCACCACATCGGCGCCCTAGTGGTGGTGGATGCGCATCAGAAGACGCGCCCCATCGGCATCGTGACGGATCGTGACATGGTGCTTGAGTTGATGGCCGAAGGCCTGGATCCGGCGATTTTTACCGCGGGCGACATCATGTCGGTTGATCTGGTGACGGCCACCCCTGAGATGGACGCGCTGGAGGCCGTGCAACTGATGAAAACGCATCGGCTGCGTCGCTTGGTGATCACCGACGACGAGGGCCGCCTGGTGGGCATTGTCACGATGGAAGACGTGCTGGAACTGCTGGCCAGTGAGCTGGCCAATCTGGCGGCCGGACTGGCGGGCGCCCGCGACCGGGAAATCAGCGAACGGAAGTAAGTCAGCCGGACGAGCTGGCCTGCTGCATTTCACCAGCAACCGCTATTTTCCGGGAAAGACTGCCCGCAGCACCCGGCCATCGGAGAGCTGGCACTGCCCCTCGCCACCACCAGACATGCCGCGCGCCGGCTCCACCAGATGAAAGCGACAACGCATGTGCTGCTTGTCCGTCGCCTCCAGGGTGGCCACCACCTTGCCGGAGTAATGGGTGATGAACTGGGTCGCCGGGTAGGGCGGTATCACCGGACCGCTCCAGTACGGCCAGTCGGACCAGCCACGATGCCAGCGCGTCCACAAGGGCATCAACACGTCCCCCCGCGTTTGCTGGGTGATTTGAAAGAACCGACCATGGTAGCTCAGGCTAGGCAGGGCCGCTGTCATCGTGCCGGAGATGCCGCCGTCCGTGCTGGTCCAGCTGAAGGTGACGGGCTCCTCCGGCGTGCCGGTGCCCAACAACTGGCCGCCGCCAAAGCCGGTGCTGGTGCAGCCGGCCAAAGCCAGCATGAGCAGCCAATACAGAGCGAAGAAACGCGCGGTTTTCATGGGTCACTCCCAAGTAAAGTCTTGCCCCGAGTCTAGCCAAAATAGCTTTTTTTCTCAAGCGACAAACACCGGTGCTTCGCCCCTTGCGCCAACGGCCGAAGCGCTACGGTCGGGAACCAAGCGCCCAAAAAAGCCGTCACCTTGCGACGGCTTTTTTGGGCTTGTGCCAACATCAATCAGGGCATTTTGCGCCGCCGTGCCGCACCCAGACCAAGCAGACCAATGCCCAACAGGGCGAGGCTGGCGGGTTCAGGAATAGGGGTGCCGTTCACCACCCCGTTACGCACATTAAAAATAAATTGGCCCGGCACCGTGGAATTCAGCGAGTTATAAATCAGGCCGCTGCTCGTGTTGGTGTCGAGGAACGCGCCGCAAGTCGCAGAACCCGCAATTTCGAACGCGGTCGCCACGCCGTTGGACCAACCGGCGCGGGCACAAGCGCCGCCCAAGCCGCCAACGCCGCCGCTGGCGTCACCGGTTTCCCATTGAATCTTGTCGTAGTTGAACTCGAAGTCAAAGTCCCCCGCGGCGATGTCGGACCGATCCGTCATGATCAACTGGAAGCTGTTGAGCTTGTTGACGTGGCTGCTAAAGTAACCGACATTGATCCAGTTGACGCCGAATACATTCTTGCCACCCAAGGTGTCCGGTCCGTATTGAACCAGGCTGCTGCCAGCGCCGCGGGTGTCCACATCGGCAAAGAAGGGCGCAAGGATGGGTAGGGAGGTCGACAACAGGTTGAACGGGGTGAAGGTGCCCAATGGCCCGGTGAAAGTGACGTTGCCGTTGTTGTTGACATACAGGTTCGAGTAAGGCGCGCCGAACAAGTTGATGCCAAAACCAATGGGCACCAGACCGGTGGAACCGTCGTCATTGGCGGCCAGCGTGCTGTCGGTGAACAGAGTGGCATCGTGAATGGCGCCCGCGTGGGCGGGGCCGGCTGCGAATGCCACCAGCAGTGCGCTGGCAAGAATGGTTTTTAGATGAGCTGATTTCATGGTACGTATCCTTCTGAACAAATGGGACAAGAGAAAATAAGATCAGACCTGCCATGCCAATTTTCTTTGAAATCTGAAGCTATCTTCTCGCTTGTCACAGACAACGCATCAACTGTGCCAAGGCCATGATTTTTTTAAAAAATCTTTTAAAATCAATGGCATGTCACTGTTCTTGCGCGATCGGGCGCGGGCCTCGGAGCCCAGCTGTAAGAATTTCTGACAATCCGATCCGAACCATCGGCCGCGTCAGCCGCGCCAGGGTCGCGTGGCGCTAAGGCTACGCTGAACAAGTACCGTCAAAGCAGTACCGCAGGGTGCTGAGATCGAAATTGCTTGGAAATTGAGTCAAAGTAGCTCCATCTTCTTGCCCCTTGAGGCCTTCGCGTATGCCATTTGGCCCACTTTGCGACCTCATGGACGCACCTGTGCCATCAACCGCTGTCGGCTGAGGTAGATGTTGGCCAGTGCCAGGGCCGTGAACGCCCGGGTCGCATTCTTTTGCAGCCCGCGATAGCGAACCTTGCCAAATCCCCAGAGCCGTTTGACCACTCCAAAGACATGCTCTACCCGTGCGCGGATTCGTGATTTGTTGCGGTTCTTGCCGCGCTCTACTTCATTCACGATGCCGCCAGCGCGGCGGGTGCGCTGGTTCGTAAAGTCTTTGGCATTCGGTGCCTTACCCTGAATCAGATCCTTCTGGCTGGCGTAGGCGGAGTCACCATAGACACGTTGCTCGTTGCCATGCAGCAGGTCTGGTAGCGAATGTTTGTCATGCACGTTGGCCGCGGTCACGACGGAGCTGTGGGCCAAACCGCTTTGACTGTCCACGCCAATGTGCAGCTTCATGCCGAAATACCATTGCTGGCCCTTGCGGGTCTGGTGCATCTCGGGGTCTCATGCCTTGTCCGCATTCTTGGTGGAGCTGGGCGCGCCGATGATGGTGGCGTCCACGATGGTTCCGGTGTTGACTCTGAAGCCTTTGCTTTGCAGAACCGCTCCGACCCGTGCGAAAAGAGCCTCACCGAGTTTGTTGTCATGCACAAGCTTGCGAAACTTCAGGATCGTTGTTGCATCGGGCACCGGTTCACGCCCCAGATCAATACCGACAAAGCAACGCAGACTCGCGCTGTCGTACAGCGCTTCCTCACATGACAGGTCGGCCAAATTGAACCAGTGCTGGATGAAGTGGATGCGCAGCATGCGCTCAAGACCAATGGGTGGGCGTGCGTTACCAGCCTTGGGGTAGTAGGGCTCGATCACTTCGCACAACGCAGCCCACGGCACGATGACTTGCATGGTCTTCAAGAATTCCTCGCGACGCGTGGGCTTGCAGTATTGCTCAAAGGGTTGATCTGCAGCCATGGCCAGGGATTGTTGCTTCATCAACATATAACGTTTCACGCCCCTGTGCCGTGGACCTTAATCAACACTGCCCTAGCGCCGGACGCCCCAAGCTGCCCTTACGCCTGATGACCAGCCTGCTCTACCTCAAACACAGTTTCAACCTCAGCGACGAAGAACTGCTGGTGCGCTGGAGCGAGAACATCGTCTGGCAATTCTTTATCGGCATGGATTACTACGAGCACCGCCTGCCATGCGATGCCACGCAGATTGGCCGCTTTCGCCGTGACCTGGGCGAGGAAGGCTTGGAGCTGCTGCTCAAGGCCACCATCGACACGGCAGTTGCCATGGAGGCGGTCAAACCCAAAGACCTGGAGCGCGTGATTGTCGACACCACCGTGCAGGAAAAAGCCATTGCCCACCCGACAGACAGCCGCCTGCTGGAGATTGCCCGCCACAAGGTGGCAAGCAGCGCCAAGCGCGCAGGCATCCAACTCAAGCAGACCTTTGCCAAAGAGGGCAAAGCCTTGCGCTGGAAGGCTGCCGGCTACGCCCACGCGAAACAGTTCCGGCGCCTGCGCAAAGTGGTCAAACGCCAGCGCACAATTCTTGGCATCGTCATGCGCGAGGCGCAACGCAAATTACAGGCGGTTGACTTTGTACCTGCTCAGCCCAAGGCGCTGAGCGATTTGCAGGTGTGGCTTGAGCGCGCTGAACGCATCCGCACGCAACAGCGTCACAGCAAGAACAAGTTGTACGCGCTGCATGCGCCGGAGGTTGAATGCATTGGCAAGGACAAAACACGCAAGCCCTACGAATTCGGCGTCAAGAGCGCAGTGCTGGAGCAGACGACAAATTTGATGCAAGACTTGGGCCTCAAGCTCAAACACATCGTGCTCGATCTGGGCTTTCGCGGCGTGGACGCCGACAACCCGGACAAGGAGATCATTCACAAGGGCAAATTCAAGAGTCTGAGCAAGCAGCAAAAGGGCTGGTTGAAACGGCGAACAGCGGTGGAGCCCACCATTGGGCACTTGAAGTCCGATCACCGCATGGATCGCTGTTGGCTCCAAGGTGCGCTCGGTGATGCCTTGCACTCGATCAGCTGTGCTGCGCGCCATTGCCCGCCTGGGCATAGCGGCGGTTTTTTTGCGTCTGTGGCAGGCAGCGCTGTCGCAGCGACGCGCCATAGGGACGTCATACGATGCGTCTGGGCGCGTGTGGACGGTGAGTAGGAGCAATTGGATCGGAAACAGGGTGGTCAAAAAATCGATTTTTGGTCACGCCGTGCAGGGTGCTTTTTGAAAATCGAATTTTGCATGGCCGACTAAACACCCCAGCAGTGGACCCCTTTTCTTAGTATGTCCAAAAGATGATATTGGCGCGCAGACCAGACAGATAACTTCTGCGGTAACCCGTGCTCAAAGTGCAAATGGGGGTCGTGTATGCTCTCAGAATGACCTCTGATCCTGCAGCTGTGAACACTGTTCCTATCCGTCGTGCTGTTGCGTCCCGTTTCTTGTTGCTGGTGGCCGTTTGCTTTTTTCCAGCAGTTGGAATGGCGCAGCAGGTGCCGGCCGCGCAACAGGTCCCATCCGAAATCCGCAGCGTCGATGAACTGCTGGCATCAGCGCGCCAGGCTGCGCGCGCCGACAGCAACCGGGAGGCGGCCGATCTTTTTGCCCGCGCCATCGACCGTGCGCCGCAGCGGCGCAGCGAACTGCTGCGCGAATATGCCGACCAATTGACCTACGCCCGCCAGGCGGGTGCAGCCGTACCGCTGTACCAGGAATTGATTGCGGCAGAAAAATCTCCTGAGGAGCGCCTGCACATCCTCGGCGGACTGGGCCTGGCCTTGCTGTGGACCGATCGACCCAGCGAAGCAAGGGCGGTCTACCAGGAGCTCGTGCGGGCCCAGCCGGGCAACCGGGATGCCGCCCGTAACCTGGGCCGGGCCTTGAGCTGGAGCGGCAAGCAGCGCGAGGCGGCGCGCTCTCTGCAGGACTTTCTGCTTGTGCATCCCGACGACGCCGAGGCGCGCGTGATGCTGGCGCAGGCGCAAGTCTGGATGGGAAGGTCCGACCTGGCGCAGCACACATTGACCGGCGCGGCCATGGAACGGGATGACGGCCGCCGCCTTGAGGCCGAGCTGCAGCGGGCGACCGCTGCGCGCACCCGCCTGGACCTGGTGCGATCAACCCAATCCGATCAGTTCGACATCAACAGTAGTCGCTTCACTCACGAGTTTTCGTTCAACCAGGGATTGGGCATGGCGGGGCTGCAACTCGACCAGCTGAACTTCACGCGCCAGGACGGAACGGACGACGCCACGGTGAGCCGGCCGCTGCTGCGTGGGCGCTACCGCCTGGGCGACGCGTTCGAAGTCAACGCGGAGCTGGGCCCCGAGAGGGTCCAGCCGCGCGACAGCCGCGCAACCGAACACATCGTCTATTCGGGCTGGCTGACCTGGTGGCCGGACGACGTACTGCGTTTCGATCTGAGCACCAACCGGTCCAGCTTCGACAATCTCAAGTCGCTGCGGCTGGGCCTGCTGGCGCGGCAATACGCCCTGTCAACCGACGTCACGCCGGACGAGCGGCAGCGTTACAAGGCTCGGATCGAATACGGCGATTATTCCGACGGCAACCGGCGCTGGGCCGCGCAGATCGAAGGCGAGTACCGCTTGCGGACCCATCCGGAAGTCTGGGTCGGTGCGAAGCACTACCGCTTCCAGTTTTCCGCGCAGCTGGACAACGGTTATTTCAATCCGAAGACCTTCGACGCGACTCACTTCACCGCGAAGCTGGGTTGGCGGCCGGGCGGTGACACGGGCCGCTGGGATCTCACGGCTGCGGCCGCGGTGGGACGCGAACACGCCGTGCCCGACGGATCCAAGCCGGCCTACGACCTGAGCTTGCAATCGGGCTGGCGCATCGACGCACGCACCCGGCTGGAAGCCCGGGCACAGCGGTTCAGTTCCCGCACGACCGGCCTCAACGGCTTCGCGCGGACATCCATTGGCCTCTCACTGGAGCGGACTTGGTGATGGCGTGCCTGCACGGCGAAACCACCACACCGGTGCTGATCATCGGCCTGGACAGCGAAATCGTGACTGATGTCGTTGCCCCGCTGGTGGCGGCCGGCTACCAGACTCGCCTGGGCACGCCCACCGACCTGACCCGCAGCCGCTGGGACCTGGTCATCAGTGCACCCTCGATCCCCGGCCTGGGCGCGATGGAGCTGCTGGCGGCGCTGCGCAGACCGGGCGCCGACGGGTCGGCCAGCCTATTGCTGGTGGGCACTGCGCAGCAGCTGGCCGGCGCGGCCCAGGGGCAAGGCGTGCAGCACCTGGTGCGCCCCTTCGAGTCGCATGAGTTGGTGGCTCTGGTGCAATCCATGCGGAGTCCGCTGGCGCAGGATGCGGCGTCACTGCCGGGATTGCCGTCCGCAGGCCCCCCGCCGTTGCCGGATGAGGATGCTTTCCTGGGTTATCTGGTGGCCGAGCACGCCCGGCAGCGCGCCCGGCGTTCGCCGCAGGACAGCTTCGTGGTGTCGCTGCGCCTGCACGAATTCGACCGCTACCGCGAACGGCTGCCGCCGGGCAGCCAGGACGATCTCTGGCGCCAGGTGTCGCTGCTGGCAATGCCCGAAGCTCTGGCCGACGAAAGGATGGCCAAGGGCAAGGCCGGCGACCTGTTGCTGCTGTTGTCTGGCACATCCCGCCGGGAGGCGGGCCGGCGACTCGCGGCGCTCAGCAGCCGCATCGCGAAGCACCGGTTCGACCTGCAAGGGCAATCCACGCCGATGTCTCCGCTCATCGGCTATCGCAGGCTGCGCAACACCGCCAGTGCGCAGGAGGCCGTGAGCCAGGCGCGCGAGGCGGCACAGCAGTCGGGCATGCAGCTGGATCTGCATCCGATGATCTACCGTCCGGGCGCGTCGGCCCGCCCGCCGGTGCCCCGGGAAGCCGGGCCCGTACTGGCCTGGCTGGCCCGGATCAAGACTGCGCATGCGCTGTGGATTCAATATGCCGTCACAATGGCGCTGGGTCTGCTCGTGCCTTTCCTGGTCTATTGGGGCCTGGGTTCCATCGGCTTCGACATCAGCGAGGGGGTTTACCTTTTCGTGGTTGTGACCCTGGTCCTGACGGCGCTTTGGATCTGGGCTGAGGGCTTTCTTGCCCTCAGGCGCGTCGATCCGCCAATGGATCCTGCGCAACCCTTTCCGCCCGCGACGGCAATCATCGCCGCCTACCTGCCCAACGAGGCGCCGATCATCGAGGACACGGTGCGCGCTTTCCTGCGGGTGCAATACCCGGCGCCGCTGCAGATCATCCTGGCCTACAACACGCCGCGCGACATGCCGGAAATTGAGGAGCGGCTGCAGCAGATCGCCCGCCAGAACCCGCAATTCGTGCCGATGCGGGTGCTCACCAGTACCTCCAAAGCGCAGAACGTCAATGCGGCGCTACCCTCTGTCACCGGCGAATTCACGGCGGTGTTCGACGCCGACCACCAGCCCGATCCGGACAGCTTCCGGCGCGCCTGGCGCTGGATTTCCCACGGCGCCGACGTGGTGCAGGGCCATTGCTTGATCCGCAACGGCGCAGCTTCCTGGGTGGCCAAGATGGTCGCGGTCGAGTTCGAGCAGATTTATGCCGTCAGCCACCCGGGCCGGACGCGCCTGCACGGATTCGGCATCTTCGGCGGCAGCAATGGATACTGGCGCACCGGTCTGCTGCGCGAGCTGCGCATGCACGGCTTCATGCTCACCGAGGACATCGACTCGTCGATGCGGGCGCTGGTCCGGGGACATCGCATCGTGTCGGACCCCTACCTGGTTTCGCGCGAACTGGCTCCCGAAACCATGGCGGCGCTGACCCGGCAGCGACTGCGCTGGTCCCAGGGCTGGTTTCAGATTTCCAAGAAATGGACGCTCCCGGCTCTGCGCTCGCGCCATCTGTCGCTGCGCCAGAAGGCTGGAGTGGTGATGCTGCTGGTCTGGCGTGAGGCCTACCCATGGGTTTCGATGCAGATCATTCCGCTGATCGCCTACTGGGCCGTGAGAGCGGGCTCGCTGGCGAACATTGATTGGTTCATACCGCTGTTCGTCGTGACGACGCTGTTCACCCTGGGCACCGGGCCGGGCCAGATCCTGTTCGTCTACAAGCTGGCAGATCCGCAGATCCGCAAACACGCCAGCTGGTTCTGGTTCTTCCTTCTCACCTCCACCTTCTTCTACGCCGGACTGAAGAACGCCTGGAGCCGCATCGCGCATCTGAAGGAGTGGCAGGGCGAGACGGCCTGGGTGGTGACCAGCCGCGGGAAGACAAAGAAATGAGGCGCCGCCGCGTTCAGGCGCCCCCTGCGGACAGCCGTCGCAGGCGCTGCAGGCGGGCGACCAGGTCGGCCGGGTCGAACGGCTTGCCCAGGTAGTCGCTGGCACCGGCCGCCAGCGCACGCGTGATCGAAGTCTCGTCACCCTTGGCTGTGAGCATCATCACCGGCACCCCGCGCCAGCGCTTCTCGGCGCGCAACAGCTCCAGCAGTTCCAGCCCGTCGATGCCCGGCAGCATGATGTCCATCAGCACCACATCGGTGACTTCGCCCTGCTTGATTGCCTCCAGGGCCCGCGGGCCGTCGTCGGCCTCCAATACCCGCCAGCCCTGCTGCTGGAGGATGAAACCCAGCAGGTAGCGCACGCCGGGATCGTCCTCCACCACCAGCGCGGTGGGCAGCGCCTCTGGCAGCCCGCCCGCCTGGGTGGGTGCCCAGCTCAACACCGCTTCGACCCGCGCGGCCGGCGGCAAGTCGAGCACCGCCTGAACGCGTGAACACAATTGAGCGGGATCGAATGGCTTGGCAATCACGTCCACGGCGCCCAGGCTGCGGTAGTGCGCGACCTGTTTGCCCTGGGTATGCGCGGTGAGAAAGACCGCGGGGACGTCGTGCAACGCCGGCTGCTGGCGCAGCGCAGCCAGGGTCTGCGGCCCGTCCATGAGCGGCATCGACACGTCCAGGATCAGCAGGTCGGGGATGAAATTCGCGGCTTCGGCAACCGCGCGCGCGCCTGACTCCAAAGCCAGCACCTTGTGGCCGCCTATGGTTTCCAGCGACATGGAGGCGATCAGGCGCAGGTCGTCGTCGTCTTCTACCAGGACAATGCGGCAAGGGCTCATGGCGCAGCCCCCGGCACCCCCGGCAAATTCACACGAAACGTCGTATGACCCGGCCTCGATTCATAGTCGACGCTGCCATTCATCTGCTCCGCCATTTTCTTCACGATAGACAGTCCGAGCCCGGAACCGCCCTTCTGGCGGCTGGTGTTCATGTCGGCCTGGGCGAATCTCTGGAATATCCGGTCGCGGAAGTCTTCCGGAATGCCCGAGCCGTGGTCGGTGACGCTCAAGCGCACGCGCGGCCCGGTTTCGGCCTGCGCTTGGAACAGGACCTGGGTGCCCGGCGGCGCGAACTTGAGGGCGTTCGAAACCAGGTTGTCCAGGATTTGGTGCAGCCGCTGCGCGTCGGCGAGCACGCGCAGCCCCGGCGGGGCTGCGACGGCGATCTCGACCCCGGCCGTGATTGCGGTCGCCGCGTGCGCCCGAGCCACCTTTTCCAGCATGGCCAGCGCATCCAGCGGCTCGATGTCGAATTCCATCCGGCCCGAGGCGATCTTGTCGAGGGCCAGGATGTCGTCGATGATGTTGCGCAGTCGGCTGGTGTTTTCCGAGGCCAGCCGTACTAGGCGCGCTGCGGTCTCGTGCAACGGGCCGGCGGCACCGGCCTCCAGCAGCTTCACGGCGCCATGGATCGAGGTGAGCGGCGTGCGCAGCTCGTGATTGACGACCGAAATGAATTCGTCCTTCATGCGCTCGATCGCCTTGCGCTCGCTGATGTCATGCACCAGAGCCATGACAACCGTCCTGCCGGCGGTGACCAGCAGTTGCCACCGTATCTCCACTGGATACACCTCGCCGCTTTCACGCCGTCGGGTGTCTTCGTACACGATCTGCGGCGTTCCAGCGCGCAGTTGCTGGACGTATTTTTCGAAGTCTTCCCTGGTCAAGTTGGGGGTCACATCGACGGGCGTCAGCTTGCGCAACTGCTCGAGCGAGTAGCCAAGGTGGAGAATAGCGCTGGCATTGGCGTGCAGGTAACGATGGGTTTGCGCGTCGGCGATGAATATCTCGTCCGGAGATGAATCAACCAGGTTGCCCAACCAATCGCGCACCCTGCGCTGGCGGCGAGCGTCGAGCAAGGCCATGATCACATCGGCGAGCTGTCCGAGCGCATGGCGCTGCACGGCGCTCAATTGCCGCGGTTGCGCATCGAGAACGCAAACCATGCCCAGGTTGTAGCCATTGATGCTGGTGAGCTGGCTGCCGCCGTAAAACCGGATTAGCGGAGTGCCGTTGAGAACGGGGTTATCTGCGAACCGTCCGTCCTTCTTCAAGTCGGGAACTTCGAAAAACTCGTGCTCGAGAATGGCATGGCCGCAAACGCTCTCGGCCCGCGAGGTTTGCTTCAGTGTGAAACCATACTCCGCCTTCATCCACTGACGGTCCCGATCGACCAGCGAGATCAGTGCATAAGGGGTGCCGCAGATCGTCGCGGCCAACTGCGCCAACTCGTCGAAGATGGGTTCGGACCCGGTGTCCAGGATTTCGTAGTCGTAAAGATCCGCCAGGCGGTCGGCTTCGTTATCGGGAATAGCGGGCTTGCGCATCGGCTTGGGTGGGTCGGAATCGGCGAGCCATTATAAGCCACTCAACGGCGCGCGGAAACCGCATCCCGAGGAAAGTCGGTTGCCCAATGGTGGCCCGTCAGCGACGGGACGTTGGGCTTGCATTCCCGCTGGCGACGGGGGAAACGCCGAGCTCGTTCCAGGTCGAACTAGGGCAGCCCCACACGCGGGTGGGCATGTAGCCAATGCGGGTATCTTGCGCCATCACCAGCAGATCGCAGCACATGGCGATGTCGCTGCCGCCCGCCGCCGCGTAGCCCTAATGTTCCAATGCAGCCACCATGAATGAAAAAATCCGCCAGTTACTCGACCAGATGAGCGCGCTTGAAGAAGATTTGCGACGCGAGGTGCAGGCGCAAGAAGCCAACGCCCTGTACCAGATCAAAGGCAAGCGCATCGAATTCGAGGCCGCCATCCGCCAGGCGCACCGCCAGCTCAAAACCAGCTTCTTCCGCTGGCTGGTCACCAACCGGCCGCAAAATCTGATCACCGGGCCCATCATTTACAGCATGATCGTACCGATGGTGGTGCTGGACCTGTGTGTGAGCTTTTACCAAGCCACTTGTTTTCCGATCTACGGCATCACCAAGGTGCGCCGGGGCGACTACATCGTGTTCGACCGCCAGCAGTTGGCCTACCTCAACTTCATTGAAAAATTTCATTGCACCTATTGCGCTTATGGCAATGGCCTGATCGCTTTTGTGAGCGAAATCATCGGACGCACCGAAGAGTATTTTTGCCCGATCAAACATGCGCGCAAGATGCTCGGCGCCCATTCGCGCTATGCCCGCTTCCTGGCCTACGGCGCGGCGGAAGACTACGAGGCCAAGCTGGAACAGTTTCGGGTCAGACTCGGCGACCCCCAGCCGCCCAGGCGCCCGTAACGAGTCATTAAGATCAAACAAGCCTGCTTTGAGGTCTTTTCATTGTTGTGACTGACCCGCTGATGCGCCCCTGTCAACCCGCGCCGACGCCAAGGCCCCGGTGCGCGGCCAGCAAGCAATCCTGAAAGGCGCGGCTGACCCGCGACGGCTGCGGCGAAGCGCGCACGATGCTGAAAAAACTGCAGCCATAGCGAAACAAGGCCGGTTTGACCGCGCGCATCTGGCCGGTGCGAACAAAGCCGTCGGCGTAATGATCCGGCAAGAACCCCAGGAATTTGCCCGACAAAATGAGAGTGGCGATGGACTCCTGGTCGTAGCCGGTGGCCTTGCGCACCAGATGCACCTGCTGGCTGATTCCCATGTTCGGCGAGTGGTAACCCAGACCGGCAAAGTCATAGGCGCGCAGCGCGTCCCAGTCGGTCGGCTCCGGCACGGCTTGCCCGTCCGGGAACAAGAGGTGGTGCGCGCCGCAATACAAAAACATGGTTTCGGTGAACAGCTCCTCATACACCAGCGTGTCGGAGCTGCGGTGCCCCGGAATGACGCCGACCTGGAACTGCCCATCCAGCACACCGCGCTCGATCGTGTTCAGCGCCGCCACATGCAGGTGCAGACTGACGTCGGGCGCCCGCTCGGCAAACCGCGCGATGGCCAAACCAATCTGCGCTTGCGGGTTGCTGGCGGTCTTGTCAAACACTGCAATGTGCAGCTCACCGCCCATGCGCTGGTGGATTTCGTCCACCCGGCTGCGAAAGGCGTCCACCCCCGCCAGTAGGCGCAGCGTCTCGGCATAGATTTGCGCGCCCTCGGCGCTTAGGGCAAAGCCGCCCCGGCCGCGCCGACACAAAGTGAGCCCCAGACGGGTTTCCAGGTCCTTGATGTGGCGACTCACGGTCGAGACGCCGATGTTGAGCTCCAGCTCGGCCGCGGCCATGCCGCCACATTCGGCCACACTTTTGAACACGCGCAGCAGGCGAATGTCCATATCGCTCAACTGGCCCAGCGCGGCCCGGCTCTTTACTTGCATGGATTGCCAACTTTGTAGTGATACTTAGACATTTATAAGAGTAACAGAAGGACTCAGAATCGCCAATTGCCTTTACCCCAGATTGTTCATGAGCCCCGCTCTGGCTGAGCCTGCCCAAGCCCTTCGACGAGCTCAGGGCGAACGGTTCAAGTCTTCTGGGCCGGATCAATAACCCTACAAGGAGACACCGTGAACCTCAACGACGCCCCAGCCCTGAGCGCACCGCGCACGGACGCCGCCTGGCTTGATGCCCACTGGATGCCGTTCAGCGGCAACCGTGAATTCAAGGCTAAGCCGCGCCTGATGGTCGCAGCCAAGGGCTGCTATTACACCGACCAGCATGGCAAACAGATTTTTGATGGCCTGTCCGGCTTGTGGTGCTGCGGCCTGGGTCATGGACGCAGCGAAATCACCGAGGCCGTCACGCGCCAGCTGGCCAGCATGGACTACTCACCCGCCTTCCAGTTTGGCCATCCGCTGTCGTTTGAGTTGGCCAACAAGCTGAAAGAACTGACGCCCGCCGGGCTCGACTACGTGTTTTTTACCGGCTCGGGCTCCGAGTCGGCCGACACGTCGCTCAAGATGGCGCGCGCCTACTGGCGCAGCAAGGGACAGGCCAGCAAGACCCGCCTGATCGGTCGTGAAAAAGGCTATCACGGCGTCACCTTCGGCGGCGTCTCGGTCGGCGGCATCGGCGGCACGCGCAAGATGTTTGGCCAAGGCATTGAGGCCGACCACCTGCCGCATACCCAATTGGCCCGCAACGCGTTCTCGCGCGGCATGCCGGATCAAGGTGCCGAGTTGGCCGATGATTTGCTGAACCTGATCGCGCTGCATGACGCCAGCAACATTGCGGCCGTCATCGTCGAGCCGTTCTCCGGCTCGGCCGGCGTCATTATTCCGCCCAAGGGCTATTTGCAGCGCCTGCGCGAGATTTGCACCGCCCACAACATCCTGCTGATTTTTGACGAAGTCATCACCGGCTTTGGCCGCGCTGGCGCCTACACCGGCGCCGAGGCGTTTGGCGTCACGCCTGACATCATGAATGTGGCCAAGCAGATCAGCAACGGCGCACAGCCGATCGGCGCGGTGCTGGCCAAGAAAGAAATCTACGACACCTTCATGGCCGTCGGCGGGCCCGACTACATGCTGGAGTTCGCCCACGGCTACACCTACTCGGCGCACCCGGTGACGTGCGCCGCAGCGCTGGCCACGCTGGATATTCTGGTGAAAGAAAGCATGATCGACCGGGTCAACGCATTGGCACCCCATTTCGAGAACGCGGTGCACAGCCTCAAAGGCGCGCGCCACATCACCGACATCCGCAACTTCGGCCTGGCGGCCGGCTTCACCATCGACGCCTTGCCAGGGGAAGCGGCCAAGCGGCCGTTCGAGATTGCCATGGCGATGCTGAAAAAAGGCTTTTATGTGCGCTATGGGGGCGATACCATTCAACTGGCCCCGCCTTTCATCTCGACCCCAGCCCAGTTGGACAGCCTGGTCAATGCGTTGGGCGAAACCCTTAATCAAACTGCTTAAAGCCATTTTGTTTATATTGGCCGTTCGGGATGAGCCTGTCGAAGCTGTAGCCAGCCCTTCGACAAGCTCAGGGCGAACGGTGTTTCCAGCAACTCCATCATGAGCTCCTCGCCATGCAAAACCTTCCCCAAATTCAACACCTGATCGACGGCCAACTGGTCGCGGGTGGTACGCGCTCGCAAGATGTGTTCAACCCCGCCACCGGCCTGGCTGAAAAGCGCGTGCTGCTGGCCGACAAGCACACCGTCGAGCAAGCCATTGCCAGCGCCCAGGCCGCTTACCCGGCCTGGCGCGCCACACCACCCCTGAAGCGCGCGCGCGTCATGAGCCGGCTCAAAACACTGCTTGAAGACAACGCCGAGCAACTCTGCGCCCTGCTCACCGCCGAGCATGGCAAGGTGCTGTCAGACTCCATGGGCGAGTTGCAGCGCGGCATTGAAAACGTCGAATACGCCTCTTATGCGCCGGAGCTGCTCAAGGGCGAGCACAGCAAGAACGTCGGCCCGGCGATGGACTCGTGGAGCGAGTTCCAGCCGCTGGGCGTTACCGCCGGCATCACCCCGTTCAACTTCCCCATCATGGTGCCGCTGTGGATGTGGCCGATGGCGATTGCCTGCGGCAACACTTTTGTGCTCAAGCCGTCCGAGCGCGACCCGAGCAGTGCGCTGCTGGTGGCCGAACTGGCCCTGCAGGCCGGCCTGCCGCCGGGCGTGCTGAATGTGGTCAACGGCGACAAGGAAGCGGTGGACACGCTGCTGACGGACAAGCGCGTGCAAGCCATCAGCTTTGTCGGCTCGACCCCGATTGCCGAATACATCTATGCCACCGGCTGTGCCCACGGCAAGCGGGTGCAGGCCTTGGGTGGCGCCAAGAATCACGCGGTGTTGATGCCCGACGCCGACATCGGCAACGCCGTGAGCGCCTTGATGGGCGCCGCCTTTGGCTCCTGCGGCGAACGCTGCATGGCGATTCCGCTGGTGCTGGCGGTGGGTGACGCCACCGCCGACGCGGTGGTCGCGGGCCTGCAGGCCGAGATTGCCAAAATGAAGGTCGGCCCCGGCACCGACGCCGACAGCGACATGGGCCCGCTGGTGACCCAAGCGCACTTTGACAAGGTCAAAGGGTATGTGGATCAAGGCGTCAAAGAAGGCGCCACGCTGGTGGTCGATGGCCGCACGGTGAGCGTGCCGGGCCATGAGGGGGGTTACTTTTTGGGCGCCTGCCTGTTCGACCATGTGAAACCCGGCATGACGATTTACCAGGAAGAAATTTTTGGTCCGGTGCTGGGCGTCATGCGCGTGGCCACCCTGCGGGAGGCGATGGACCTGATCAACGCGCATGAGTACGGCAACGGCACCTGCATCTTTACCCGCGACGGCGAAGCAGCGCGCTATTTTTCAGACCACATCCTGGTCGGCATGGTCGGCATCAACGTGCCCTTGCCGGTGCCGGTGGCGTATCACTCGTTTGGCGGCTGGAAGCGCAGTCTGTTTGGCGACCTGTCGGCCTATGGGCCGGACGCCGTGCGCTTTTACACCAAGCGCAAGACCATCACGCAGCGCTGGCCGTCGGCGGGCGTGCGCGAAGGCGCGGTTTACAGCTTTCCGACCAATCGCTAGCGCGGCGCCGGGCCGCCACGCCCCTGCAGCGCCGGCGCGGTGGAACAACGGGGTCTGGCCGCGATTTGCTCATCCCGGTTAATCGGCACAAATTTATAAATTTTATGGAACAGATATTGTCATGACCTTCCCCTCGGCCCTTGAAAACCTGAACGTGGTCGCGCAACAGGCCCTGTTGTCGCCCAGCGCGCTGCACGACGCCGTGCCCGCCACCGCGCGCGCCAGCCAAACCGTCAGCGCCGCCCGCGCCACGGTGGCCAACATCCTGCAGGGGCAGGACCCACGTCTGCTGGTGGTGGTGGGGCCGTGTTCGATTCACGACATCGCTGCCGCCAAAGACTATGCCCAGCGCCTCAAGGCGCTGGCCGATGAGTTGACAGATCAGCTGTTCATCGTGATGCGGGTTTACTTTGAAAAACCGCGCACCACGGTCGGCTGGAAGGGCCTGATCAACGACCCGCACATGGACGACTCCTTTGACATCGAAGCCGGGCTGCACATCGGGCGTCAACTGCTGGTCGACCTGAACGACATGGGCCTGCCGTGCGGCACGGAGGCGCTGGACCCGATCACGCCGCAGTACCTGGGCGACCTGATCGCCTGGAGCGCGATTGGCGCGCGCACCACCGAGAGCCAGACGCACCGTGAAATGGCCAGCGGCCTGTCCTCCCCGGTTGGCTTCAAGAACGGCACCGACGGCGACCTGGACGTTGCCTTGAACGGCATGTTGTCAGCGGCGCAGCCGCATGCGTTCTTGGGCATCAATGGTGACGGCCAGGTGGCGTTGACGCAAACCCGCGGCAATGCCTTTGGCCATTTGATCCTGCGCGGCGGTGCCGTGCCCAATTACGACTCGGTGGCGGTGGCGCAAGCCGACGCCGCGCTCCAGGCCGCCCATTTGCCTGTCAACATCGTGGTGGATTGCAGTCACGCCAACTCGCGCAAAAACCACGCGCTGCAAACACTGGTGCTCAAAGACGTGGTCGGCCAGATGGTTGACGGTAACCGCGCCATCAAGGGCGTGATGCTGGAATCGAACCTGTTCGAAGGCGCTCAAAAACTGCTCAAGCCGCAAGACCTGCGCTACGGCGTCTCCATTACCGATGCCTGCCTGGGCTGGGACAGCACCGCCGCCAGCCTGCGCGAGGCCGCCGCGCGGTTGCGCACGATGCCGAGTTGAGTTTTCGCAAGCGGCGCAGCACAAGAAGTGCTGACACTGCGCCGTATGCACCCCCTGGCCCGATGTCGCCGTCCGCTGTTGATCTCCCTACTGGGTGTCGCTGCCGTCTTGCCCGCGCTGGCCCAGGACAGCGCGGCGGATATTCGTGCCCTTGACCTGCGCGAGCAGGCCATTGCCTTTGAGAATGGTGAAGGCGTGCCGCGCAACCCGGCGCTGGCCATCTCCCTGTACTGCAAAGCCGCGTTGCTGGGCGACCCCCAGGCCCATTACAACCTGGGCTGGATCTATGCCAACGGACGCGGTGTGCCGCGCGACGACGCCACGGCGGCCTACTTTTTCCAGGCCGCCGCCGCGCAGGGGCTGGAAGCCGCGCATCGCATGCTGAAAATCGTCGGAGAGCCCCGCACCGACGTGCCCGAGTGCCTGCGCCCGCCTGCGCCGCCGCGCGGGCCCGAGTTGTCGAAGGGGGCGTCAAAGCCGGGGGTGGACTACCAGGCGCTGGCGCCGCGCAAGATTCTTGAACTGGTGATGAAAATGGCGCCGCAGTACCAAGTGCAACCGCAACTGGCGCTGGCCATCATCGCCGCCGAATCCAATTTTGACAGTCAGGCGCTCTCCCCTATGAACGCCCAGGGGCTGATGCAGCTCATTCCCGAGACCAGCCAGCGCTTCCAGGTGCGCAACCCGTTTGATGCGGCGCAGAACATCCGCGGTGGTCTGGCCTATCTGCGTTGGCTGCTGGCCTATTTTGAGGGTGATATTGCACTGGTAGCGGCCGCCTACAACGCGGGCGAGGGCAAGGTGGAGCGTTACCGGGGCGTGCCGCCGTACCAGGAAACCCGCGCCTATGTGCAGCGCATCGTGCGCTCGGTGGGCACGCTGGTGCATCCGTTTGACCCCAGCGTGACGCGGCCCTCGCCCGCGCTGGCCTTGATCCGCCCGGCCTGGCGGGTTAACTGAATCGGCTCAGGCCGCCAGCGCCGCTTCAATGTCTTTGGCCATGCCCGCGGGCGTGTCAATCGGCGCGTAGCGCTTGAGCACCTGGCCATCCTTGCCGACCAGGAACTTGGTGAAATTCCATTTGATCGCCTTGCTGCCCAGCAGACCGGGCGCCTCGGTGGTCAACCACTGGTACAGCGGGTGCGCCTGCGCGCCATTGACGTCAATTTTGGCCATCATGGGAAAGCTCACGCCGTAGTTCAACTGGCAAAACTCGGCAATTTCATCGTTGCTGCCGGCGTCTTGCGCGCCAAACTGGTTGCACGGGAAGCCCAGCACCACCAAACCCTTCTGGCCATAGCTTTCATGCAGTGCTTCCAGACCGGCAAATTGCGGCGTGAAGCCACAGGCACTGGCCGTGTTGACGATCAGCATGACCTTGCCCTTGAACTGGCTCAGGGCAACGGACTGGCCATTGATTTGCTGGGCTTCAAAATCGTACACAGTGCGCATGGATGCTCCCGATGGGTGAATGGGAAGGTCAGTGTCGCACTTTTAACGCCACTCTGCCCGGGCGGTCCTGGGCGCAGGAGGAGGCGGTCGCCCGCGCTAAATCCCGTGGCTCTCCAGCCGGACGATGCCTTTGGGGGTGTGCAGGAGGGCGCTGAGGTTGGCCGGGCCCGTTTCAAGGGTGATGTCGGCGAGTCCGATCGCCTCAAAAGCCGCTTGCAGCTTGGCCGCCGTCGGGTGCGTGATGTCAAGACGCTGAAGCGTCACGCCGGAACGCGGCAAACTGTTTCTGGGGTGCAGGCGCAGGGGCTCGGCCGCATCGGGTTTGCCCCATTGAATCAAGCTGGGCAGCGCGCCATTGAACAGACGCTGTCCATCTTCCCGCACAGTGAGTTGCCATTGCAGCACCCCCCGGCGTGAATGGCGCTTGTCTTGCACCGCGGGGCCGCGGTCGATGCCTTGCGCTTTCAAAGCGGTACGCGCCGCCTGGATGTCGCTGGTACAGGCCACAAAATGCACCAGACGCGGTGCGATCGCGACGGCGGCTTGCAGCGCCGCATCGTCCATGTCAAACCAGCGCTTGGCTGTTGCGCTGGCGGGCCTTTTGGCGGCTGGATTGAGGGCGATGATTTCAAGATAAGCCAGCGGGTTGGCCGGCGTGGCGATTTTGAACAAGCGGTTGTGCGTGCCATGCAGCGCCTGCTCACCGCCCGGGCTGGGCGTGATGCCCAGGGTGGACTCGCACCACTGCACCCCCCATTCCAGCGTTTGAGCGACGACGACTAAATGATCAATTTGTGTTTGCATGGCTTGACCATACCATCTGCGCCCGCGCCGTGCCCTCTCGGACCCCTCACTGCGGCGGACGAAATGACAGCACCGACAGCAATGACGCCAACAGGATCAGGGTGCCCCCGATCAGGGTGCGCGTCGACAGCGTCCCGGCCCCCAGCAGCACCGAGGAGGCGCTGGCAAACACCACTTCTGACAGCATGATGAGCGAGGTCGTGCTGGCGCTCAGGTGGGCCGCCCCGTACTGCAATGCCAGGTTGCCCGCCAGGAACGCCAGGCTGATCAGCAGCAGCCAGGCGAACCAGGCCAGGTCGGGCGCGGGCAGCGGCGTCACCGCGCCCAGCCGCAAGCCCAACAGTGCCGCCGCGCTGGCCAGCACCGCGCCGCCCGCAAACATGGCCAGCATGCGCGACTCGCCCGGTGTCTGGTTGAGGCGGCGCAGCAGGATGTTGGTCAGGGCAAAACAAAAGCCACCCATCAGGGCCAGCCAGTCGGCCAGGCTCTCTGGCACCGGCCAGGGTGATGCCGGGGTTTTGAGCACAATCACCATGCCCGCCAGCGCCAGGGCCAGGCGCAACAGCGAGCCGGTGCTGGGCTTTTCGCCCAGCACCGGCCAGGCCAGCAGCACCACCCAGGCGGGCATCAGGTAGAACAACAAGACGACCCGCACCACGTCGCCCACCGTGACCGCCCAATTGAAGCCCACATTGGTCAAGCCGGCGGCCAGCAGCAGCCACCACAGCTCGGGGTGGCGCAAGAAGCCGCGCCAGGCGCGTGGCCGCACCAGTCCCAGACACAGCAGGGCAAAGCAATAAATCAAGGCCGTGCTCCACAGCGGGTGCAGGCCCAGGCTCTGCAGGGTGCGAAACGGCCACCAGGAAATACCCCAGACAAAGGCGTTGAGCGTCAGGGCCGCCGCGGCCAGCGCGACGGGGTTCAAGGCCGGACGGCGCAAAAGGGTCTGAGAGGCCGCAAGCGCTTCAGCCCTCAAACTTGTCGTTGCGCGCAATGCTCAGCAGATGCTCGATCTCGACCCGGTGCGCCACGCAATTGCGCGCGTGCCAGCGCCGGATCAGCCACATGAAGCCGGCGATCACCAGACCAAAGCCGGTGATGGCGGCGAAGGTTGGCACGCCCAGGCCAGTGGACAGGCTGTAGACCGCCCCGAGCCCCAGAATGCAGGCCTGTTCGTTGAAGTTTTGCACCGCAATCGAGCGGCCTGAGCCCATCAAGTTGTGACCACGGTGCTGCAACAGCGCGTTCATCGGCACCACCAGGAAGCCGCCCAGCGCCCCCAGCAAAATCAGAAACGGCGCCGCGACCCAGACATTGCTGATGAAGATCAGCAGGATGATCAGGATGCCCATGACGATGCCCAGGGTGATGACGCGGGGCCCGTCTTCCAGGCGCATGCGCATCGACGCCACCACCGCGCCGGCGGCCATGCCGATCGCCACCACGCCTTGCAGGGCCGAGGCTTGCGTGACGGTGTAACCCAGTGCTGCCGCCGCCCAGGCCAGCACAATAAAACGCAAATTGCCCGCGACCCCCCAAATCAAGGTGGTGGCGGCGAGTGATATCTGGCCCAGTTTGTCGCGCCACAAACGGGCATTGCAGACCCAAAAATCAGGCAGCAGAGAAGCAATGTGCCGCGGCAAGGGCCGCATATCGACCCCGGTCAGGGGAATATGGGTGTTGAACCAGGCCGCCAGCAAATAGACAAAAATCAGCACGGAAATGGCGGCCTCGGGCGCGTTGTTCACGCCGGTGTCTATCAGGGGGAAATCAAACGACAAGAGCCAGGGCGCAATCACCGGCCCCACCAGTTGTCCGCCCAGCAACACACCCAAAATGATGGAGGCAATGGTCAGGCCTTCAATCCAGCCGTTGGCCTTGACCAGCTGCGAGGCCGGCAACAATTCCGTCAGGATGCCGTACTTGGCCGGTGAATAGGCCGCGGCACCCAGCCCCACAATGGCGTAGGCCAGCAAGGGGTGAGAGCCAAACAGCATGAACAAGCAACCCAGCACCTTGATGAAGTTGCTGATCAGCATCACTTTGCCCTTGGGCATGGAGTCGGCAAAGGCGCCGACAAACGGCGCCAGAATGACATAGAACAAAGCGAACATCGGCACCAACGCGGCTTGCTGCCACTCGGGTGCGTGGCTGCTTCGGAGCAATTGCACGGCGGTCACAAACAAAGCGTTGTCTGCCAGCGAGCTGAAAAACTGTGCCGACATGATGGAAAAAAAGCCGCGTTTCATGGTCTACAGGCGCGCAGCAGGGGCTGATGCAGTTGGTATGGTGGGTCTCCGAACGATGCGGGTTTATAGCACGGCCCGGAGGTGTCAAAATCCACACCCCATGCTTTAACCTCTGAGCCCCCATGCCACGTCCGATCCAAGCCGTCATTCACACCGCCGCCCTGCGCCACAATCTGGCGCGCGCCCGACGGGCCGCGCCGGACGCCAAGGTCTGGGCCGTCGTCAAGGCCAATGCCTACGGCCATGGCATTGAGCGTGTGTTTGAGGGCTTGCGCGCGGCCGACGGCTTTGCCCTGCTGGACCTTGATGAAGCGCAGCGCGTGCGGGATAGGGGCT
>JANYHL010000068.1 GCA_025359085.1 Gammaproteobacteria bacterium | reverse complement strand
CAGGCTACCGTCTTTTTTGCCTTTGCCGCGCGGCGTGCGGATAGCGTCATACACAAATGCTTCAGTCATGGGGTCTCCAATTGAAAATCAATTTCAAAAAAATGAGGTACGGGGGATGGTCAGAATGCAGTATATTGCTTTTCGCAAAGCGATTGCTTTGTATAAATAGTCTCATTCTTGTTAACCAGGTGACGACATGATCCAGAGAACCCTTTTTACCCCCGACCACGAAGCCTTTCGCGACAGCTTTCGTCGTTTTATCGACAAGGAAATTGCGCCATTTCACGCGGCTTGGGAGGAGCAAGGCTATGTGGATCGGGCGGTCTGGAACAAAGCCGGTGAAAACGGCTTTTTATGCATGGCGATGCCGGAAGAATACGGTGGCGCTGGCGCCGACAAACTGTTTTCGGTGGTGCAACTGGAAGAAATTGGGCGTGCCGGCTTCACCGGCATTGGCTACGGTTTGCACAGTGAAATCGTGGCCCCCTATTTGCTGCATTACGGCACACAAGAGCAAAAGCAAAAATACCTGCCCAAACTGGCCAGCGGCGAGATGATCGGCGCCATCGCCATGAGCGAGCCGGCCGCGGGCTCGGACCTGCAGGGTATCAAGGCCACCGCCATTGTGCAAAGTGACGGCAGCTACCTGCTCAATGGCAGCAAGACCTTCATTACCAACGGCTGGCACGCCGATCTGGTGATTGTGGTGGCCAAGACCAACCCGGCCGCAGGCGCCAAGGGCACCAGTTTGTTGCTGGTGGAGCGTGGCATGCCAGGCTTTACGGTGGGCCAACGCTTGAAAAAAATGGGCATGAAAGCCCAGGACACCTCAGAGCTGTTTTTTGACAATGTGCGCGTCCCGGCTGACAACCTGCTGGGCGGGGCGGCGCATGAGAACCGGGGGTTTATTTGCTTGATGGAGCAACTGCCCTGGGAGCGTCTGCAAATTGCGATTGGTGCCATTGCCGCGTCGCAGGCCGCCATCGATTGGACGGTGGCTTACGTCAAGGAGCGCAAAGTGTTCGGTCAACCGGTGGCCGCGTTCCAGAACACGCGTTTTACCCTGGCGGAATTGCAGACCGAGGTCCAGATCGCGCAGGTGTTTATTGACAAATGCACCGAGCTCCTGATGACGAATACGCTGGACACCGCGACCGCCAGCATGACCAAGTACTGGTGCAGCGATTTGCAGTGCAAAGTGATGGACGAGTGCGTGCAGCTGTTTGGCGGCTATGGCTACATGTGGGAATACCCGATCACGCGCGCCTACGTGGACGCGCGCCCGCAGCGCATCTACGGCGGCACCAACGAAATCATGAAAGAAGTGATTACGCGGGCCATGGGTCTGGGCGGAAAATAGCAAAAACGGTGGCCAATGGCCGCCGTGAGGGTGTAAAGAGTTTCGGTTTTCACTTGGATCAAGTCTTGCGGCGGCGCATCCCGGCGAGACCGGCCAGGCCGATGCCAAGCAGGGCGAGGGAAGCTGGCTCGGGGACCTGCTGGGTTGCGGTTTGTATCTCCAGTGACGCCAAAAAAGCGTGGTTTTGTCCAAACACGGCGAAATTGTCCGAAGCCGCCACTGCAATCAGGTTGACACCCTGGACGAGCAATGCCGCAACGTCGAGCGGTCCGAAACCTGTGGCGAACCCGTCACTGTCGTTTACCACGAGAGTGCCGTTCAGGTAGACCAGGGCGTCATCGTCGGCGCCTCCGTTAAGGAAGGCGGTCGATACGGGATCCGATAGTGTGAACGTCTTTCTCAGCCAAACGAATTGGGTGCTCGAAAATTGTCCGTCGTACCAGATGCATGGCGCAATAGCGCACTCAGGGCGCAGTTGGTCGACGGCGTTGATCCAGCCGGTCGTGTTGAATAATGGATCAGTGTTCCAGGTGGAAACTGGCAGCGCATTGGTCGCGAGCCACGAGGTACCGGTATTGATGGTCAAAGGGGCGGCAGTCGCTGTGCAGGCAGCGCCCACCGCCAGCGCAAAAGCCAGAAAAACCGTTTTCATCCCGGCGGCGGTTTTTCTCAAACGAGCGCAACCGCTTATCTTTCGATCCTGAAAAGTTACGGGTAGAACGGGTCGAATTCCGTTTACGCCGAGGCAAGCCAGCAGGGTGCTGGAAATTTGTTTGGTCTTCATATAAACCTCCCTGGAGTTAGTTTCATTGGCGTTGAAACCCTGGCGGTGTAGCGTCATTCGGAGTGTTGCAAAATTTGTGCCATAAATTACATTGGCTTTAATTTTTTATAAGAATCAACACGTTAGGATTTTCCTTGCCTTTCCTTTCTTTGCCCCAGTGTTAATTTTCCCGACACTTGGCGGTCATGTTCAGTGCCCGTACTGAGACAGCAGCCAGGTGTTGACAAGGTCAAGCGGAAACAGGTCGCGGCTGATCCAGCCCCGTCCTAGCACGACCCGTTCGCGCGGGCGCGAGAGGAATCCGACGATCACCGGCTTCACCGCAGCTTAAGGCGCAGCGGCGGTAGCAACGAAATCATGAAAAAGGTGATTACGCGGGCGCTGGGGCTGGGCGGCAAATAGGCCGCATCGACGGATTGAAGTGAGGCGCGAGCTAAGGGGTGGCCTTGCGACGACGCAAGAGGGCCAAACCGGACAGGCCCAAACCCACCAAGGCCAGCGATCCGGGCTCGGGAATGACATTGCCGTTGCCATTGGTGATGACACTAACACGCAGGTTGTCCATGGCCCATGACTCGTCGTTGATATCCTGGTTGCCTGGACCAAAGATAAAGAACTCGATGGTTGCGGAAGACGCGGAGTGCGCAAAGTTGGCAAAGCGGGGGTCGGCGCCGAGGTTGTAGGCGCTGTCTGTGTAGAACGAGCCGGGCCCGGTGAAGCCGAGGTCAACATGACGCGCCAGCTCGACACCTGCGGGAGGAATGTAGCTCTGAATCTGCGATGGCAGCGCGTTGGCAAATGATTCGCTGAACAGGGTCGCGCCATCAAACACAATTTTGAAAAAGTCACCGGCCGGGAAAGTGCCTGTGCCATCGAGTGAGTCAATCGCCGCAAACAGGAACTCCAGGCTGATCGTGTTGTGCGAGGGTAGGCTGTTCAACTGCAGCGTCACGGTGTTGCCTGTTGCACTGCGCAGAAAATTTCCGCCAAACTGATTGCCTGCCGGGCCTAGCCCGGCGTAACCCTGCACCCCCGTCAGCGTTGCCGTGCCCGGTGAAATTTCGGTGGGTAGCAGCCCATCGAAATCCGTTTGAAAGACAACGGTGGGCGCTGCGATGGTGGCAGTGACGCTGGTTGTCAATAAAAGCGTGGCGGCGAGTGCGGTGAGTTTCGACATGGTGAAACCTTTGAAGGGATCAGGTGGACATCAATCTGACTTGACACAATCCTTATTCAGGGCCAGAAATCATTGACGGCATTGTGATATGTGGACACAAAAGTCATATGCACAATTGATGCCATAAAATTTTTACAAAAATAATTCTTATCTATTTCAATGAGTTAACGGCTCTTGGGCGAGGTTTTACTTCTATTGGGATTATTTTGAGTCCAAACTGTAAAAATTTCTGACAGGCCTTTCAGGAGAAACTGGTGCGCCCCGTAAGCAGCAAGAAAGCGCTTGAAAACCGCCAGGGAAACGCGGAAAAATGACTTTTTTCAGGGGAGGG
Source organism: Gammaproteobacteria bacterium (assembly GCA_025359085.1). GTDB lineage: Bacteria > Pseudomonadota > Gammaproteobacteria > Burkholderiales > Burkholderiaceae_C > Rhodoferax. The sequence continues at coordinate 48,692 of JANYHL010000068.1, read as the reverse complement.
CAGAGCGTGGGCGCTTCTCGCAACTGCAGTCTGTTTCGCCAGGTCTCAGGAATCCTGCAGGTACTTTTCAGCATCCAGCTCGCACCCGTGCGCCGTCTTCAGATTGCCTTGCGGTTCGATGCTTCAGGTTCGCACGGACCCCGATGAGGCGCTTTCAACTTTCGATTTGTGGCGGAATCAGTTTGAAATATGCTATATAATTAGTAGCACAATGCGCTTGTGGTACGCGGGCTACAGCTGAATTTTATCTACAAAGGCGCAAGAAGTGCCGTAATCTGCGCGTCCTTGTCCAGCCACAGCTGATGCACCCATTGCTGGTACGCCTCGCGCACCGCCGGATCACCCGCGTAATCACCTTGCACCAGGTGTTGCGGAATAGGCAGGGAGCGCACCCGAACGATGACGCGGTGGAGTTTGCCGGTCGCAAATTGCCAGAAAGTCGGCGCACCGTCCGGGTAAACAATGGTCACATCCAGGATGGCTTGAAACTTGTCGCCCATGGCATTCAGTGCCAGTGCCATGCCGCCGGCCTTGGGCTTGAGCAGGTGCTTGTAAGGGGACTTTTGCCGTTGGTGCTTGGCTGGCGTGAAGCGCGTGCCTTCCAGAAAATTCATCACGCTGGTGGGAATCAGGGCGAATTTTTCACAGGCCTTGCGCGTGGTGGCCTGGTCCTTGCCGCGCATCTCGGGGTGTTTTTTTAGGAACTCTTCACTGTGGCGACGCATGAACGGAAACTCAAGCGCCCACCAGGCCAGTCCCATCACGGGCACCCAGATCAACTGTTGTTTTAAAAAAAACTTGAGCAAGGGAATGCGCCGGTTGAACAAATGCTGCAACACCAAAATATCAACCCAGGACTGGTGGTTGCAGTTGACCAGGTACCAACTGCGGTAACTCAGTCCTTCAATGCCTTGCACGTCCCAGCGGGTGCGTTGCGTCAGCCGCATCCAGCCGCTGTTGCCGGCAATCCACGCTTCGGCGATATGCAACAGAAGCGGGTCGATCAACAAACGCACCGCCTTGATCGGGAGGAGCAGCTTCACACAAGAGAAAAGCAGCAGGATCGGCACCCAAAACAGCGCGTTGAGCACCATCAACAGGCTGGCGATCAGGCCGACCAAGGGCGCGGGTAGAAAATTAAGCATGGGTCGCTTTCAAGCAAGGCATAGGGTGACGATAGCTCAGTTCTAGCGCCTTCCGAACATCGGCGTTTTTGCGGAACGCCCGAGCCGAATGACAGTGAAAGTGCCGTAGCGGCAGTTTCGGGGATGATAACGGCATGAATCAATCAACAACTGTCCTCAATTCTGCTCGTGGCGTCGCCACGCCGCTGCAAATCGCCCTGATTGGTTATGGCAACGCGGGCCGGATTTTCCATGCACCTCTGATCTCGGGTGTGCCGGGTCTGCAACTGGCCTGTATTGGCTCCAGCAAACCCGAGACCGTGCAGGCGGACTGGCCGCAGGTGCGCGTGGTGGCGACACCCGAGGCGGTGTTGGCTGACCCCGGCATTGACGTGGTCGTGGTCGCCACCCCCAACACCAGCCACCATGCCCTGGCCAAAGCCGCCTTGTTGGCGGGCAAGCACGTGGTGGTGGACAAGCCCTGCTGCGTGACGCTGGCCGAGACCGATGATTTGCTGGCCACCGCTCTGGCCGTCGACCGGGTGCTGACCGTGTTTCAGAACCGCCGCTTTGATGCTGATTTTCTGGCGCTGCAACAAGTACTGGCCACGGGGCAACTGGGGCGTGTGGTGCAGGTGGAGTCGCATTTTGACCGTTACCGCCCCACCGTGCCAGCGCGCTGGCGCGAGCAAACTCTACCCGGATCGGGTCTGTGGTTTGACCTCGGGCCGCATCTGGTGGATCAGGCGCTGGCCTTGTGGGGCGTGCCTGATGGGCTGTGTTTGGACCTGGCCTGCTTGCGTGATGGTGCCCAGGTGGACGACTGGTTTCATGCCGTATTGCGCTACGACACCCGCCACGGTGGCTTGCGCGTCATTCTGCACGCCAGCACGCTGGTGGCGGAGCCGGGCCCGCGCTGGGTGGTGCACGGCACCCAAGGCAGTTTCACCAAGTTCGGGCTGGATACGCAAGAAGACGCGCTGAAAGCCGGGCGTCGCCCGCAAATGGCTGCGTTAGAGGGTTGGGGCCAAGACCCGCAAGCGGGCGAAGTCTTGCGGCTTAGCACTATTGCCGGGGTGGCGTCTCCGGTCTGCGTGCGCCACGCGGCGCCCCAGCCTTGCGGAAACTACCTGACCTACTACGCACAGTTGCGCGATCACCTGCGCGGCTTGCTTCCCGAGCCACCCGTGACCGCCGAAGACGTGCGTGCGGTGATGCAAGTGCTCACCTTGGGTCAGCAAAGCGCGGCGCAGGGGCGGTTTGTCGCGTTACCGGTTTGAAGTTGCCGTGCAAGGAGCTACATTGGAGTCTGACGGCGAGTGAGAAAATCATTGAGACCACGACAGCTTGTCTCCGCGGATGAAGTCAGCTTGATGGTAAGCATTTTCATGCCGTGAACACGATGCCATAATGACCCTACTGCTAGTAGATATGGCAAATGCGTTCAATGAGTCTCAGGGTCAAAATCAGCCTCTATCTGTTCATCGTTCTTTCAGCGGTGGCGGTTTTGTTCACACTGCTTTTTGTTGACCACCGGGAGGAAGAACTGCAGAGTGAGATGTCCCGACATGCCAGCCAAATTTCCGATGTGATTGTCGCGAGTACCCGCAATGCAATGCTGGTTAACGAGCGTGACATCGCTGGCAAGATCATTGAAGACATCGGTCATCAAAAAGGCATTGAACGCGTCCGGGTAATCAATAAGGACGGCACGATTATTCATTCAAACCGGACATCAGAGGTTGGCTATTCGGTTGAACAACAGGACGAACCTTGTGTTCAATGCCATAAGACCAGCACCCCCCTGGAGCGAGTCTCCGACGACAAACGCTGGAAAATAATCGAGATGCCGGGGGGGCATAGAGTTCTCAGTAGCATGCAAGCGATACGCAACGAGCCTTCGTGTTCATCGGCGTCTTGCCATGAGCATTCTGCCAGCCAGTCGGTGCTTGGCATTGTGGACATTGCCTATTCTCTCGATGAGATGGATCTGTCAAGAAAAACGCATGCCATTCACGTGATGGGCATGACGATTGGGTTCATTTTAATTTTTGTTATCAGCATTGGGGTTTTACTGCAGCGCCTGATCTACGTTCCTTTAAAAGACCTGGAATCTGGGGCCAAGAAAATAGCCTCTGGAGATTTTGATCACGATATTCCGCTGCGCAGTGACGACGAATTTGGTCGCGTGGCAGGGTCTTTTAACCATATGACTCATGCGATCCACCAATCGAGATCAGAGATGCAGGACATGCTGCATACCCTGGAATCAAAAGTCACAGAACGCACGCGGGAACTGCTGGCTGCCAAGGCCGAAGTCGCACAGGGCGAAAAACTGGCCTCCATCGGTGTGCTGGCGTCTGGCATTGCCCATGAGTTGAATAACCCGCTCACCGGCGTGCTGACCTTTACCTCCCTGATGCGCAAGAAAGCGCCGGATGGCAGTGAGGATGCTGCAGATTTGGACCTGGTGATCCGCGAGACCAAACGGTGTGCCAGCATCATCCGGCGACTTCTCGATTTCGCACGGGAAAAAGTGCCGGTGAAGGGGTTTTTCAACTTGAATCGAGTGATTGAAGACACCGTGCGTTTCGTTGAACGGCCAGCATCCTTGCAGCATATCGAGATCGTGACGGCTCTTGATCCTGCGTTGCCGCAGGTTTGGGGTGACGCCGATCTGATTGAACAAGTCATCCTGAACTTGCTTGTCAATGCACAGCAAGCCATCGAGGGCAGGGGCACCATTAAAGTCGTAAGTCGCCGTTACCCCGGCACGGCTTCTGAGAAGCCTGGTGTTGATACCCTTCCGATGGTTGAAATCAGCGTGGCGGACACCGGTTGTGGTATTGCGCCAGCCAACCTAGAGCGTATTTTTGATCCATTTTTTACTTCAAAGGAGGTTGGCAAGGGCACTGGGCTCGGCTTGTCGGTCAGCTATGGCATTGTCAAAGCCCATGGTGGCAAGATCACAGTTGACAGCGTCGTCAGTGAAGGGTCTACTTTTTACGTCTATTTGCCGATAACGCCGCCTTTTGATGAAACCGAAAACCGTAGGGCCGAGAGTACCCCATGACTGCCAGAATACTGATCGTTGACGACGAAGAGATTGTCATTCGGAGTTGCGTGCGCATACTGAGCGACAGCTGCTATGCCGTTGATTCAGTCCAGAGTGGCTTTGATGCTTTGAAAAAAGTTGATGAGATGCCCTACGACATCATCGTTCTGGACGTCATGATGCCCAAGATGGACGGTCTCGAGGTCCTGCAGCATGTAAAGGAAATGCACCCGGATGTCGACGTCATCATGATGACCGGGTTGTCCGAGATTCAGACCGCCGTGAAGGCCATGAAGTTGGGCGCTTTTGATTATCTGTCGAAGCCCTTTGATCCGGATGAACTCAAGTTGGTGGTGAATCGCGCACTGGAGCGCCGACAACTGCTGCAAGAGAATCGCAAGCTTAAGACCGAAGTCAGTTCCAAATATCGTTTCGAGAACATCATTGGCTCCAGCCCGCCGATGCAAACTGTTTTTGGCTTGATCGCCAAATGCGCGCCCACGAATAGCACGGTTCTGATCTCCGGAGAAAGTGGCACCGGCAAGGAAATGATTGCCCGCGCCATCCACTACAACAGCTTGCGCAAGGACCAGCCCTTTGTCACCGTTGACTGCAATACGCTGAGTGAGAATCTTTTGGAGAGTGAACTGTTCGGACACACCAAGGGATCATTTACCGGGGCTGTGGCCAACAAGCGGGGCATGTTCGAAGTCGCCAACAATGGCACTTTGTTTCTGGATGAATTCGGTAATATCCCACTGTCTACTCAGGCCAAATTGCTGCGGGTGATTCAGGAGCGTGAGTTCAGGCCGGTCGGCACGACCGCCAGCCAGAAAACCAATGTCCGGCTGATCACCGCGACCAACAAAGACCTCAAGATCATGGTGGCGGAGGGCACGTTCCGCGAGGACCTCTATTACCGCATCAATGTCTTCCCGATTCATTCTCCGGCCCTGCGCGAGCGCCACGACGATATCCCTGCCCTGGCTTTTCACTTTCTGAAGATTTTCTGCAATGAGCTGGAAAAGCCAATGGCGGAGATATCAGAGGGTGCGATGAGTCTGCTGATGAACTATGCCTGGCCCGGCAATGTACGTGAACTTGAAAACACCATGCAGCGGGCAGTGATCCTGTCGTCCGAGAACATCATTCGCCAAGCGCACCTCGCAAACATTATCGACAACTCTGTGCGGCTCAATCTTGACGTGCCACGTACCAGTGATGAACTCAAGAGGATTAAGAAAATCGCCAGAGAGAAGTCGGTGGAAGAAGTCGAGAAACTGTTCGTTCAGGAAACGCTAAAAAGAAATGCTTCGAACGTCACCCGAAGCGCTGTAGAAACCGGCATGCAGCGCACCAATTTTCAGGCGTTGATGAAGAAGTACAACATTCGGGTTCGGGATACCGAATACGACGACGGCGAACCCGAACCCATTTGATCTGATGGGACTCGCCGTAGGCGAGGTGAGCTGGACCTGGTTAAAGGTCATCAAGTAACTGCGTCGTGTTTCGGCTCATCTTCTATTTCCTCGTAGCCGGTGATCATGGCTTTGAAATGTGCCGATGGTGTGTGGCCGAGGCTTGCCAAATAGACATGCACAATGATAAATCCACTGAACAAGATGAACAGCAGGACATGCACGGTGTCCACCACGCGTACCCCCCCAAACATCTCGACCATGGCCGAAAATCGCGACACATCCCAAAGCAGCATGCCGGTAAAAAATTGCAGCGGCACGAGCAACATCATGATGATCTGGTACATCATGCTTTGCAGGGCATTGAATTTTCGATAGGCGCTGGGATGATGCGGATTGGGGTCGCCCCTGAAGATGCCGTAGCCATAGAACTGCATTTGCCGCAAGCTGGCGCGAAAATACTTCATCGGACTCAACTCAGGGTGATAGACCTTGATCTTGTCTGTGAAAAGGTAAAAGCTTAACCAGATAAAAAAATTGGCGATCAGCACGAAGCCAATCCAGTTATGAGCGACCACCGCTGTTCTGAATGACACCAACTGGATCAGGTCGAGGTATCTGATCTGTAGACCGGTGGCGATCAATAACACGAAACCGAAGGCGTTGGTCCAGTGCCAGATTCTGACCGGTAGCGGATTAATATAAATTTTTTGCATTGTTAACACCTGCTATTTAGAGGTGTCGTCATCAGTGCGACGATGATGGGTTGACTCTTTTTCGTCAGCTACAGAGTGCGCGGCGATCTTCTCGGCCGCCAATTTTTCCCGCACGCTTTTGAAAAGCCGTTTGATCGTCATATGCCCAATTGGTACGCTGACTGCGCCCAGCATGACCATGATGAATAAAGTATCCAATAGCTTGATCCGCGTACTGCCGATAGCATAGAACCCACGCACCGACTCGGTGGCCAGCAATGAGGTCAATACGTCTTTTTGGACACCATGACGTATCGGCCTACCATCTGGGCCGGCGATGGTCAGCGTGACGCTTTGAAACGGTGCAGCCCCTTTTTGGTGGCAGACGTTGCAATCTTTGATCGCCTTGGACTTCTCACTTAACTGATGCGCCTCAACACCAGAAAGAACCTCCAGGCGGCCACGCAAGACTGTTTTTCCTTGGCTACCTTCCTGGTTGAATTCCTTTAGCAGGCTCCACAAGGCCCGCTCATCCAAACCCAAATCCTTGGCGTCGGCAGCTTGGGTCAGTTTTTCAAACTGCGGCACCCCTGTTTTTTCAGAGATTTGCTTCATTGCCACATTGTCATAAAGCCTGAGATTGACCCGGCGCTGCGCGGTCGGTGCATGACAAACCGGGCACGAGATCGCCTCAAAGTGGCGCGCGGCGTTGGGCAACCATTCCTTGTGTTGGTTGATTGAATTTTCGTGGCAAGAAAGACAGGCGTCCTTAACACCGTTGCCCAAGGAAGCGGCTTGCACATCATGAGCTTTATGGCAATCCGCGCAAAGCGGGGCAGTTTTGCCGTTGACAACGCGCGTCAGTCCATGCACATCCTTGGTAGAAGCCTTAAAGATATCCTCGTGGCAATTCGCACAGCCATTGGCGGCGTGCGGCGCGGGAATTTTTGTAGAGCGGACGGTATGGGGATTGTGGCAATCGGAACACAGGGGCGCCTCTTTGTTGCCGTCCTTGATCAGTGCCGCGTGGACACTGTCTTCATACTGCGTGAATTTCTTGGTATGGCACGTCCGGCAAGACTCGCGCATGCTGAGGGCGAAGTCTCGCTTGCTCTTGATCGTTTTTATTGTCTTGCTGTGGGTCTTTGCATCGATGTCTGAGTGGCAGTCTTCACAACTGGTTTCCTTGTGCATCGACTCGGCATAAGCTTTGGTGGAGATAGCCAGGGAAAGTATCTCTCCGCTTTCAAGCGCTTTTCCCGGCCCCACTTTGTCGTGGCAACTCAAACATGCCAGCTCCTCTTTGGCCAATGTACTGCCTTGGGCGTGAGCCTGTGGCCCCGCAAAAGAAAGCAGCAACGCGAACAGGCTATGCAAGATCAGGCTCTTTGGGCGTGAAAGCAGAAACCTATCGGTCAATTTGCACAATGTACTCATTGGAATTCCTCTCTTTTTTGAGTTTATCGTCTGCAGAACTGTCCGAGTAGAGGGTCGTTCTTGATGGCGGACTTTTCTCTCTACACCATGGCCGCGCGTTGCACGGCTTGGTCACAGCGCAAGGCCCATCTTTTATGCAACATGGCGCCATTGGCAGCATTGATAACAGCGTCCGGACCGAGCGGCTTGGCGAGATAGCCAAAAGCACCTAGGGTTACCGCCGCCTTGGCAGAGTCGACCGCCGGATAACCGGTGATGACGATCACTTCACTTTCGGGCCATTTTTGCTTGATGGTTTTGAGAATGTTCATGCCATCCATGCCAGGCAGACGCAAATCAAGCAAGACAACATCGAATGGCTGCTGGCTCATCATTCGCAGTGCATTTTTTCCGTCTGCTACCGCGTGGACATTGCAATGCTGCCCCTTTAAGGTTCTGAGATAACTCAGCCGGACGACCTCTTCATCGTCCACCACCAGAATCTTGGTTTTTGCAATCATTTCTGCCACCTTGTATTTCCCTGCCTACTTTTATAAGCAATTTATGTGCCAAGTAAATTAAAATAATAATTTATGTTTAATATCAATAAGTTAGAGTTTTAAACAGGAGACAAAATAGAGATTTGAAAGCGCACTGCCGATGCCCTGAAGTACATATTTGATATACATTGGAAAAGAAAAAATAATAAATGCGCACTAAATCAACAAGATGCGGTGTTTAAACCGCACTATTTCTTTTGTACAGTTATGGGAAATTCAACCCCCTATCAGGCCGTTTGGTGAGTGACCCGGCTCGGGGTCGGTGCGCAATGGGTGGCAGAAGCTGATTTTGCGGCAATTGATTTGACCCAGATCAGAATCGGCGCATATTCTGCGCAAGTGCATCAGCAATCAGCGCAAGATAACTACGTTTTTGTCTATCAGGACGGCTTGGCGCTTAGCCTTTTTAGGCGTCTGGTTGTTTGTGGACGGTGCAGCGGATTGCGTTTTGCCAAGGCGGATCCGGTGCTGTGGCGTTACTCGATAGATAGATTCTTGATGGTGCCAATATCAATTGGTATCCGTGTCTTGAAATGAGCGGAACTACAAGGAAAACCTGCCATGAAACTTTCTATCCTTCAAAAACTCGTCACCCTTTCGGCCCTGGGTGTGGTCGCAGCGGTATTCTCCAGTGCATCCTACGCCGCGGTCGACGCTGATGCCGCCTTGGCGTTGACTAAAAAAAGTGATTGTCTGAAATGCCATGCCATCGATAAGGACAAGAAAGCGTCGTCGTTCAAGAAAATTGCCGAGAAATGGAAAGGCAAGGCTGACGCCCAAGCCAAGTTGACCGACACCCTGACCAAGGCGCCCAAGGTCAAGCAGCAAGACGGAACCGAAGCGGAGCACAAGATCATCGCCACCAAAGACGCGAGTGAGATCAAGAATGTGATCGGGTGGATTCTTTCTCAGTGACACCATGGCAGACTGATTGTCGGTAAGCGCAGCGCATCCAGGCCGGTGGTGCCCGGCCTGTGGCGGGCGCCACAGTCCCGAAGCCTCCTGCAGAACGACGGGATCCGAGAAGGGCCATTCAAAACGCCTTGCGTCATGGACCCAGGGCATTTTTTTGTGACATGGCCAGCAGTACCCCTGCCACTCGCACTGATGCGCGCCTAACCTTACACTCGGTCCCTTCCCACTGTTTGAGTTTTCATGAACGCCCCCGTTGACGTCTCTTTCTTCTTGCGTGCTGCCAAGCCGTTGACCAGTTACCGCAAGTTCTGGGCGGCGCGCTTTGGCAGCGCCAAATTCTTGCCGATGAGCCGCGAGGAAATGAACCAACTGGGCTGGGACAGCTGCGATGTCATCCTCGTCACCGGCGACGCCTATGTCGACCACCCCAGCTTTGGCATGGCGGTGATTGGTCGCATGCTGGAGGCCCAGGGTTTCAGGGTTGGCATCATCGCCCAACCGGATTGGCAAAGCGCCGAGCCGTTCAAGGCCTTGGGCAAGCCCAATCTGTTTTGGGGCGTGACGGCGGGCAACATGGATTCCATGATCAACCGCTACACGGCGGACCGCAAAATTCGCAGTGACGACGCCTACACCCCCGGCGATGTGGGCGGCAAGCGGCCGGACCGCGCCGCGATTGTCTACAGCCAGCGCTGCCGCGAGGCGTTCAAGGACGTGCCGATTGTGCTGGGCGGCATTGAAGGCAGCTTGCGCCGCATTGCGCACTACGATTATTGGTCTGACAAGGTGCGCCGCTCGATCGTGGTTGATGCCAAGTGCGACCTGTTGCTGTACGGCAATGCCGAGCGTGCGCTGGTCGAGATTGCACACCGTCTGGCAGCGCGCGAGCCGGTGGAAAAAATGACCGACGTGCGCGGTACCGCTTTTGTGCGCCGGCCAGATGACGAGTCGCGCACGGGCTGGTTTGAGATTGATTCAACCAGCGTCGACGAGCCGGGCCGGGTGGAGTCGCAGGTCAACCCTTATATGACGACGTCGGAGCAGGCGGCCGGGAAGGGCAGTACTTGCATTAAAGAAGATGGCAACCAAGATACTATTAATACAGTAGCTGCTGACGCTTATTCCACGGGGGCTACAGGTCAATTTGGCTTAAAAATTAAACCGGATTCGACAATTCATCCGCTCACCTTTGTGCCCAACCCCAACTTGTCCTTGGGCAAGCTCAAGGTGCCCCCGCGTGACCGCTCGGTGATCCGCCTGCCGAGTTACGAGCAGGTCAAAAGCGACCCGGTGCTGTACGCCCATGCCAACCGCGTGCTGCACCTGGAAACCAACCCCGGCAACGCCCGCGCGCTGGTGCAGGCGCATGGCGAGGGACTCACTGCGCGTGATGTCTGGATCACGCCGCCGCCGATTCCGCTGACCACCGCCGAGATGGATTTCGTCTTTGACCTGCCTTACGCGCGCAGCCCGCATCCGAGCTATGCCGATGCGCAGGGCAGCTTTGATGGCAGCACCAAAATCCCGGCCTGGGAGATGATTCGCTTCAGCATCAACATCATGCGGGGCTGCTTTGGCGGCTGCACCTTTTGCAGCATTACCGAGCATGAAGGCCGCATCATCCAGAGCCGCTCGGAAGACTCCGTGATTCGTGAGATTGAAGAGGTGCGCGACAAGGTCAAGGGCTTTACCGGCACGATCTCTGACCTGGGCGGTCCCACCGCCAATATGTACCGGCTGGGCTGCAAGAGCCCCGAGATCGAGGCCGCGTGCCGCAAACCCAGCTGCGTTTACCCCGGTATCTGCCAGAACCTGGGGACCAACCACGATCCGCTGATCAATATCTACCGCCGCGGGCGAGCGCTTAAAGGCATCAAGAAGATCCTGATTGGATCGGGCGTGCGCTATGACCTTGCGGTGCAAAGCCCGGAGTACGTGAAAGAGTTGGTGCAGCACCACGTCGGCGGCTACCTCAAGATCGCGCCGGAGCACACCGAAAGCGGCCCGCTCACGAAGATGATGAAGCCCGGCATCGGCAGCTACGACAAGTTCAAGACCTTGTTTGACAAGTTCACCCTGGAAGCCGGCAAGAAGCAGTTTCTGATTCCTTATTTCATCGCCGCCCACCCCGGTACCAGCGACGAAGACATGATGAACCTGGCGCTGTGGCTGAAAAAAAACGGTTTTCGTGCCGACCAGGTGCAGACTTTTTACCCCAGCCCCATGGCCACCGCCACGGCGATGTACCACACCAACAAGAATCCGCTGCGCAAGATCACGCGCGAGAGCGAAACCGTTGACATCGTGCGGGGTGAAAAGCGCCGCCGTCTGCACAAGGCCTTTTTGCGCTACCACGATGCCAACAACTGGCCGCTGCTACGCGAAGCACTCAAGGCGATGGGCCGCGCCGACTTGATTGGCAACGGCAAGCATCACCTGATACCGACTTTTCAGCCGCTAACGGACAGCAGTTACACCAGTGCGCGGCGCAAGAACTCGACGGCGGCAGCTCCCGGCGCCGCGCCCGCCAGCCAGCCGCGGTCCGGGCGCCTGCTGACCCAGCATACCGGCTTGCCCCCGCGCGACAGCGGGGCTGCGGGGGTGAGCCGCAACGCGGCACGAAAAGCGCGGTAGCGTTCGTGCTGGCTGCCATCACTGGCTCAGGTTCTGGGTGCGCGTTGCAGCTGGATGTTGGCCGCCAGACCGCCTGAGGCCGCGTTGCTCAACACAAACGTGCCGCCCATGCGTGAAACCGTCTTCTCGACAATGGCCAGCCCCAACCCGGCACCGTTGGCGGCGGTGCGGGCGGCCTCCCCTCGGTAAAACGGTGTTGTCAGGGTAGCCAGCTGCTCATTGGAGACGCCGTTGCCGTGGTCACGCACGCGCAATAGAACCCAATGATCGTGAGCCTTGGCGGCAATATCGACCATCGCCACGTCGGATTCCACCGACTTGCCATAGCGGGCGGCGTTTTCCAGCAGGTTGGTGATGACGCGGCCCAGTTCTACCGCATCTGCAAGCACCGTCAAGTCTTCAGCCACATCCAGATTGACGCGCATGTCGGTGCGATGGCGGGTGCTGTACAGGCAGGTATCGAAGACCTCGCGCAGTGACACAGGGCTCAGGTTGACGATGCCAGGCCGGGCGTAATCCAGAAACTTGCCAATGATGGCGTCAAGCTGCGCAATGTCAGCGACCATGTTGGCCTGCGCCTCGAGATCCACCACGCTCAGTTCGGTCTCCAGTCGCAGACGCGCCAGCGGCGTGCGCAGATCGTGCGAGATACCGGCCAGCATGACGGCGCGGTCCTGTTCGATTTTGGCCAGCATCTGCGTCATGCGGTTAAAGCCGATGTTGACGGCCCGGATCTCGCTGGTGGCCACGGTTTCGTCCAGTGAACTGGCCTCGAAATCACCGTCGCGCACCCGGCTGGCGGCAAACGACAGTTGCTTGAGGGGACGGTTGATAAAGCGCGCAATCAGGGCGGCACCGGCCAGCGACAGGGCGCCCGCCGTCATCAGCCAGATCAGCCAGGTACGCCCGGTGGTGCGGTTAAAGCGGGCGCGATCGGTGAGCATCCAGTAGTGGTCTTTCTCAATCGTGAATCCAACCCAAAGTCCGACTTCCTGGTTGACGCTGTTGGCCACCACCGTGTCAGGCCCGAGTCTGGACTGCAGCTCTTGCGCAATGCGCTGGCTCAGCGCATCGGTGTCAAAGGGTTCGAAGCGGTCACCGGGTTCGCGCGGAACAATGCGCACACCTTCTTGCTCTTTCATGGTTTTGATCAAGGAGACGCGGTTGATGGAGTCGGAGTGAATCAGCGCGGCGCGGCTCAGATTGACCAGCGATGCTATTTGCTGCGCCGTCTGGATGGCGCGCGGCTCAAACTCGAGCGCCCGCAGCGTCTGCAGCCAAGCCAAAATACTGCCAAACAGCAGCAGGCCCAACAGAAAGAAAGTGCGCCAGAACAGACTCAAGGGCACCCGCGAGCGATGGCTACGCTCCGCCAGGCCGGCCTCCATCTGCATCAGGCCACTGTTGTCAAGGGATGCGGTGGGTGCGTCAGTCAAGGCGTTGCTCAAGGGATTCAAGCCGTTCCATCAGGAACAAAAACGTAACCGATGCCCCACACGGTCTGAATGTAGCGCGGTGCGGTGACGTCCACTTCAATCAATTTGCGCAAGCGCGACACCTGCACGTCCAGGCTGCGGTCAAAGGGTTCGAACTCGCGGCCACGCGCGAGTTGCGCCAGTTTCTCGCGCGATAGCGGTTGGCGCGGATGGCGCACCAAGGCCTTGAGCATGGCAAATTCGCCCGTGGTCAAGGGTTGGTCTTCGTTCTCTTTGCGCAGAGTGCGGGCGCCCAGGTCAAAGGTAAACGATCCAAAACTCACCACGGTGTTTTCACTGGCGGGGGAACCGGGCGCCTCCTGGGTCGGGCGGCGTCGCAGCACGGCATGGATGCGGGCCAGCAATTCGCGCGGATTGAAGGGCTTGCCCAGGTAGTCGTCGGCACCCACCTCCAGACCGACGATGCGGTCCACGTCCTCGCCTTTGGCGGTCAGCATGATGATGGGCGTGCGGTCGTTGGCCGCACGCAGGCGTCGGCAAATCGACAGGCCGTCCTCGCCCGGCATCATCAGGTCGAGCACGATCAGGTCCACCGGCTCACGCAGTAGCAGGCGGGTGAGGGACTTGCCGTCTTCGGCCTGCAAGACGTCAAATCCCTCTTGGGTCAGGTAGCGGCGCAGCAAGTCGCGGATGCGGACATCGTCATCGCAGATCAATATCTTGTCGTTGCGGTTGGGCACTTGGCTCATCTCGGCCTCCTTGAATTTGTAACAAAGCCGATTTTGCAGGCTGAATTGCGGAATTGTCTGAATTCTCGGACAACATTGACACGCTGTTACAAATGTTGCCTCAGTCGGCTTCGCGACAGTCCCGCAAGGGATGCACAGCCAGGTGATTTGGCGTTATGGTTCGTCCATGAAGCATTTTCATTTTCTTTCGTTTCTGTCTATCGTTGCGCTGGGGGCCTGGGCGCAACCTGCGCCGCCCAGTTGGGAAGCAGCCTCTGCCCAGTTGCCACCTGACGTGCACCGCTCGGAGTTGCGCGAGGCCCTGAAGAAGCTGCAAGCGCAGCAATCCCATGAGAACGGCCCCGTTGTCGACGCAGAGGCCCTGGGATCCTATGATCGACACTTGACAGTGCAGGAACGCGCCGATCTGCGCCAACAGTTGCGCCAGGTGAGCGTTGACAGCCTGCTCGATGAGCGCACCAAATAACGTCGCTTCATCGTCTCCGGCGCACCTGCAAGGTCATGTCGCTTTTTTATGGAATTCGTTTGAAAAATATTATTAAATTAATAGCATACTCTGCTTTATTGACGGGGGCTAGCGCCTTATTTGCTCAACAAAATTTGCAGCCTGTGGTGCACAATGTGGTGCAACTCTCGGCCACCGGTTCGGTTGAAGTGCCGCAAGATCTGTTGTCAATTGCCATGGGCACGACCCGTGACGGCAACGATGCCGGCGCCGTGCAAAACCAGCTCAAGAGTGCGCTCGATGCTGCCTTGGCGGAGGCCAAAAAGGCGGCGTTGCCGGGACAGCTTGACCTGCGCACGGGCAACTTCAGCCTCTATCCGCGCTATGGGCGCGATGGCAAGCCGAGCGGCTGGCAGGGTTCAGCCGAGCTGATTCTCGAAGGGCGCGACTTTGCCCGTATCAGCAGCGCCGCTGGCAAGATACAGACCTTGACCGTAAGCAGTGTCAGTTTTGGCCTGAGCCGCGAGCAGCGCGCCCAGGTTGAAGGCGATGCGCAAACCATGGCGATCGAGCGTTTCAAGGCCCGCGCCGAGGCTATTGCCCGTGGTTTCGGTTTTACCGGCTACACCTTGCGCGAAGTGAACGTGAGCGCCAGTGACCAGGGCTACACCCCGCGGCCCCGGATGCTGGCGATGGAGGCCAAGGTCGTGTCCGATTCGCCCGTCCCGGTGGAAGCCGGCAAGACCGCGGTGCTGGTGACGGTGTCGGGGTCGGTGCAGTTGAAGTAATAGCCCGTCGAGGACGGGCCTTCAGTGCCCGTAGCTCATGGCGTTTTCGGCCGGTTTAGACTCACAGGCGCCCCAGCAGCAAGTACTCCATGAGCGCTTTTTGCACATGCATGCGGTTTTCTGCTTCTTCCCAGACCACCGATTGCGCACCGTCAATCACCTCGGCTTGCACTTCTTCACCCCGGTGTGCGGGCAGGCAGTGCATGAACAGCGCATCGGGTTGCGCCGCGCGCATCATGTCGAGGTCCACGCACCAGTCAGCAAACGCTACTCTGCGGGCTTCGTTTTCGGCCTCGAATCCCATGCTGGTCCAGACGTCGGTGGTGACCAGATCAGCACCGGCACACGCCTGCATCGGGTCTTGAAACACCCGGTAGCTGTGATTTGAGCGCAGGCCCGCAATGGACTGATCCACTTCATAGCCACTGGGCGTGCTCACATGCACCTTGAAACCGAGGATTTCGCTGGCTTGCAGCCAGGTGTTGGCCATGTTGTTGCCATCGCCGACCCAGGCCACCGTCTTGCCTGCAATCGGGCCGCGGTGCTCGATGTAGGTGAAGATGTCGGCCAGAATCTGGCAAGGGTGAAATTCATTGGTCAGTCCGTTGATGACCGGCACGCGGGAGTGCTCCGCAAAACGCTCTATTTTCGTTTGCTCGAAAGTCCGGATCATCACCAGATCGACCATGCGGCTGATCACCTTGGCGCTGTCTTCAATCGGCTCGGCCCGGCCCAGCTGGCTGTCGCCGGTGGTCAGGTGCACCACGCTGCCGCCCAACTGGTACATGCCGGCCTCAAAGCTCACCCGAGTGCGGGTGGAGGCTTTTTCGAAAATCATGGCCAGGGTTCGATCCAGCAGCGGGTGGTGCTTTTCGTAGGACTTGAATTTTTTCTTGATCAGGGCGGCCCGCTCAAACAGGTAGGCGTAATCCGGAGCAGCGAGGTCGCTGAATTGCAGGTAATGTCGAACCGGTACCCCCACGCTTGCCACTGCGGGTGCTGCGCTGCCCCCCGGGGGGGCGTTCGCGCCTTGGGACGGCCCGGCGGCGTTCAACTGTTTGCTCATGATTGCTCCAAAACAAGCTGTTTGATCAGCGGACACAGGATGCTGACCACTTCGTCGGCTTCGGTCGAGCTCATGATCAGGGGCGGCACCAGACGGATGACGGTGTCGGCGGTGACGCTGATCAGCAGACCCTGGTCGGCACATTGCTGCACCAATGCGGCGCAGGGTTTGGCCAGTTCAATGCCGATCATCAAACCCATGCCCCGAATTTCCTGGACGGCGCCAGTGCTTAGTTCTGCCGTCAGGGCCTGGCTTAGCGCAGAAGTCAGATGTTCGCCCACTTTGGCCGCATTCTCCAGCAGACCCTCTTCTTCTATGATGCGAATGGTCTCGACCCCGGCCCGCATGGCCAGCGGGTTGCCACCAAAAGTGGTGCCGTGATTGCCGACCTGAAAAATGGTGGCGGCCTTGGGGCCAGCCACCACCGCACCCACCGGTACGCCCGAGCCCAGGCCCTTGGCCAGAGGCATCACGTCAGGTTTGACGCCGGCCCATTGATGGGCAAACCATTTGCCGGTGCGGCCCATGCCGCATTGCACCTCGTCAATCATCAGCAGCCAGTCACGCGCGTCGCACAGCTCGCGCACTGCCTTCAAATAGTCCATGTGCATGGGGTTGATGCCGCCTTCGCCCTGGATAGCCTCAAGAAATACGGCCACCACATTCGGGTTGCCGTCGGTCGCGGCCAGAAGACTGTCCATGTTGTTGATCGGCACACGGATGAAACCTTCCACCAGTGGGCCAAAGCCAGCCTGCACCTTGGGATTGCCGGTGGCGCTCAAGGTGGCGATGGAGCGGCCATGAAAAGCCTTTTCGTACACCACGATCTCGGGCCGTTCAATGCCCTTGTCATGACCAAACTTTCGCGCCAGTTTCAAGGCCGCTTCGTTGGCTTCCAGACCGGTCGAGCAGAAAAAAACATTGCTCATCCCCGACAGTTCGACCAGTTTTTTGGCCAGGACTTCTTGGTTGGGGACGTGGTAGTAGTTGCAGCTGTGGATGATTTTGCCAATCTGATCCTGCAGCGCCGGCACCAGCTTGGGATGGTTGTGGCCCAGGGTGTTGACGGCAATGCCGCCGAGCGCGTCCAGATACGACTTGCCATTGACGTCCCAGACCCGGCAACCCTGGCCGTGTGACAGGGCGATGGGCAAGCGACCGTAGGTATTCATGACGTGGGGCGATGCGGCTTCAATGAAAGGGGCGGCATTCATGGATTGAGCTCCAGTTAATCAGTGGAGGGCAGGGCGGGCTCGCTATGCATAGCGGCGCCCTGTTCCACAAGAAAACAAAAAGGCCCGTTCAATAGCGGGCCGTTGAAGCGTGATTTTAGGCCAACAAAAAAGCCGTCTTGCGACGGCTTTTTGCTTTGCTGACAGCGCACCCGTTACAAACGGCGAATGCCTGAAAATTTGCGGGACAGACAATAGCTACGCAAAGCGAGCCGGTTCTGTCCTTAACTGATCAGACGTTCGTGCGATTTGCCTGAAAAATCAGGCGGGGGTAGCGGCCAGGGCTTTCACCTTGGTCGATAGACGGCTCTTGTCGCGAGCGGCCTTGTTTTTGTGGAAGATGCCTTTATCAGCCACGGTGTCCACCACGGCCTGCATCTTGGCAAACAACTCGGTGGCCTTGGCTTTGTCGCCAGCGACAACCGCTTTTTCCACATTCTTGACCGCGGTGCGGTATTTGGAACGTAGTGAGGTGTTTGCAGCGTTGATTTTGACGTCCTGACGGACGCGTTTGCGGCCCGACGCCAGGCGCGGGTTCTTTTTCTTGGGTTTGGTAGATGCCATATATTTAGTTCCTTGTGTCTGAGGATGTTGCCAGCAAAGCCTGCGATTCTAACAGCTGCTTCCCTGGCGCAGCTACACTTCAGCCGGTGAGTCTCTTCAAATCTGCTTCCATTGTTTCCCTGCTGACACTGGTATCGCGCGTCACCGGACTGGCGCGCGAACTCCTGATTGCCTCCACCTTCGGCGCCAATGCCATGACGGACGCCTTCAATGTCGCGTTTCGCATCCCCAACCTGTTTCGTCGTTTCTTTGGCGAAGGCGCTTTCAGCCAGGCTTTCGTGCCGGTTCTCGCGGCCTCCAAAGCGCAGCACGGCGAGGCGGCCACGCAAACCGTGATCAACCATGCCGCCACGGTGCTGACCTGGGCGTTGTTGGTGCTTAGCATCATCGGCGTGGCGGCCGCCCCGGCTCTGGTGTGGGCCATGGCCAGCGGCCTGCAGCAGGACCCGCGCGGCTTTGAGATTGCCGTCGTCATGACGCGCTGGATGTTTCCGTACATTGCCTTCATGTCGCTGGTGGCGCTGGGGGCGGGTGTGCTCAACACCTGGAAGCGTTTTGCCGTGCCGGCCGCCACGCCGGTCTTGTTGAACCTGTGCATGATTGGCGCGGCCTGGCTGGGCGCGCCTTGGTTCAAGAGCCTGGGGCTGGAGCCGATCTATGCGCTGGCCGGTGGCGTGCTCGCGGGTGGCATGCTGCAACTCGGTGTGCAGTGGCTGGCTTTGAAAAGGCTCGGTCTTGCCCCCGCCGTCGGCCTGCGCTGGCAGGCGCTGCGCGCGGCATGGCGTGACCCGGCGACTAAAAACATCCTGCGCCTGATGGGGCCTGCCTTGCTGGGGGTGAGCGTGGCGCATATTTCGATGTTGATCAACACGCAGATCGCCTCGCATCTGGCGCCCGGCAGTGTGAGCTGGATCACCTATGCCGATCGCTTGATGGAATTCCCCACGGCCATGCTCGGCGTCGCCATGGGCGTCGTGCTGATGCCGCAGCTCGCGCTTGCCCGCGCGGCGGGCGACAAGGCCAGGTATTCCGCCATGCTGGACTGGGGGCTGCGCCTGGTGGTGCTGCTGGCGGTGCCGTGCGCGGTCGCGCTGATCGTGTTTCCCAAGCCACTGGTGGCCGCGCTGTATCACTACGGTGCCATGACTGACTTTGACGTGCAAAAAATTACCTACGCGCTGATGGGCTGGGGCGTCGGTCTGGTCGGGATTGTGGCCATCAAGGTGCTGGCGCCGGGCTATTACGCCAACCAGGACACCAGGACACCGGTCACCATTGCCGTTGCCGTGCTGGTCATAACCCAGTTGCTCAACCTCGCGCTGGTGCCCGTGTTTGCCCATGCGGCGCTGACGCTGTCGATTGGCATCGGCGCCCTGATCAATGCCGGCTGGCTGCTGGTCGGGCTGCTCAAGCGTGGCAGCTACAAACCTGAGCCGGGTTGGGGTGTATTCGTGTTGCAGGTGATTGCGGCCTGCGCTTTGCTGGCGATCTTTTTAATGTGGGCCAACAGCGCTTTTGCCTGGACCCAGCTGCGCAGCGAGAGTTTTAAACGAATTTGGCTTCTAGCCCTCGTCCTTATTGGCTCATGTGCTATCTATTTTGTATCTATCTGGGCGGCGGGCCTGAAGCTGCAACAGTTCTTGCGGCGCTGAGCTGGGTCAGTGCTGTTCAGCTTTTGTCGCTAAAAAGCCGCCGTTTTCATTTAAAAAAACGACGGCTTCTTGCTTTGACCGTGGCTTAGCTGCGCTGGGCTTGCACCATTTTCATGGCCGAAGAAATCAGCGCCGATACCTCGGTCATGTTGCTGGGCACAATCAGCGTCGTGGTGGCATCTGCCGCCACTTTGGAGTAAGCGTCTACCGCTTTTTCCGCCACCTTGAGTTGCACGGCCTCGGCGCCGCCGGGCTGGCGAATGGCGGCTGCAATGCGTTCAATCGCCTGACCGGTCGCTTCGGCCACCGCCAGGATGGATTGCGCATCGCCCTGGGCCTTGTTGATCACCGCCTGCTTTTCACCTTCAGAGCGGGCAATGAAGGCTTCACGTTCGCCGGTCGCGATGTTGATCTGCTCCTGGCGCCGCCCTTCTGAGGCGGCAATCAACGCCCGCTTTTCACGCTCGGCGGTGATTTGCTGCTGCATGGCGTGCAGAATTTCTTTCGGGGGCGTCAAGTCCTTGATTTCATAGCGCAACACCTTGACACCCCAGTTCAGCGCGGCTTCATCAATCGCCTGCACCACCTGGGCGTTGATGATGTCGCGCTCTTCAAAGGTTTTGTCGAGTTCGAGCTTGCCAATGACGGAGCGCAGCGAGGTCTGCGCCAATTGAGAGATGGCCACGATGTAATTGCTGGAGCCATAACTGGCGCGCATCGCATCGGTTACCTGGAAATACAAAATGCCATCAACCTGCAGCTGGGTGTTGTCCCGCGTGATGCAAACCTGACTGGGGATGTCCAGCGGCACTTCCTTGAGCAGATGTTTGTAAGCCACCTTGTCGACAAAAGGTACCAGAAAGTTCAAACCCGGCATCAGCGTGCCGTTGTACTTGCCCAACCGCTCCACCACCCAGGCGTGTTGTTGGGGCACGACCTTGACCGACTGCGTGACAAAGATCACCGCGATCACGAACAGGATGACTGCAACTTCCATTTAACTCTCCAAAAAACAACTTACCGAATTCACAGCTTCTCGACCACCAGGCGGCTGCCGACCACTTCCACTATGCGGTGCAGGCCCGGCGTTGACACAGTGCCGGCACGCAGCGATACGTTCCAGAGAGCCCCGCGGTATTTCGCGGTACTGGGGCCATCCTCGTTCCACGCTTCAACCAGCAGGGTTTCCCCAATATCAAGATTCACATCACGGTTGGCGCCTGCAGGCAAGGCCGGTGGCTGGTGCTTCTTGTAGCTACGCCAGGCCACCACCAAGCCACCGCCCAGCATGGCCGCCACCACCAATTGAGTTGGCACGGTGGCCCCCAGATGGGCAGCGATGGCAGCGCCGACCAGTCCCAGTGACAGCATCAGCAAATAAAAGGTGCCAGTCAGCAGTTCGACCGCAATGACCGTTCCTGCCATCAGCCACCAGACCGTCGATTCAGCCATGTTCGTTTCCCATTGTGTTGCCCTCGCCACATTCTGCTGCAAAAGTCGGCGTTTGCAAGGGCCGCAGCTGTATAAGTCCGTACACTTCGCGCCTGTTTCCTAAATTATTTGTGTCTGGCTGGAGTTATCAATGAAATTTCGTTTTCCCATTGTGATCATTGACGAAGATTTTCGTTCGGAAAACACCTCCGGACTGGGCATTCGGGCCTTGGCCCAAGCGATCGAGTCAGAAGGCCTCGAAGTGCTGGGTGTCACGAGCTACGGCGACCTGAGCCAGTTTGCGCAGCAGCAAAGCCGCGCCAGTGCCTTTATCTTGTCCATTGATGACGAGGAATTCACACCCGGGCCGGACCTCGACCCGGCGGTGGTGAATTTGCGCCACTTCATTGAAGAGGTGCGTCGCAAAAATCTCGATGTGCCCATCTACATCTATGGCGAGACCAAAACCTCACGCCACCTGCCCAACGACATTTTGCGTGAGTTGCACGGTTTTATTCACATGTTTGAGGACACACCCGAATTTGTGGCGCGCCACATCATTCACGAAGCCAAAAACTACCTGGAGGGTGTGCAGCCGCCGTTCTTCAAGGCCTTGCTGGACTACGCGGAGAATGGTTCCTATTCCTGGCATTGCCCGGGCCACTCCGGTGGCGTCGCCTTTCTGAAAAGCCCGGTGGGGCAGATGTACCACCAGTTTTATGGCGAAAATATGCTGCGGGCGGACGTTTGCAATGCGGTGGAAGAACTCGGCCAACTGCTCGACCATGACGGCGCCATTGGCAAGAGCGAGCGCAATGCCGCACGCATCTTCAACGCCGATCACTGCTTCTTCGTGACCAACGGCACCTCTACCTCCAACAAGATGGTCTGGCACCACACGGTGGCGCCCAATGATGTGGTGGTGGTGGACCGCAATTGCCACGTTTCCATCTTGCACGCGATCATCATGACCGGGGCCATTCCGGTGTTTTTGAAACCCACGCGCAACCACTTCGGCATCATCGGGCCGATCCCCAAAAGCGAGTTCGAACCCGCCGCCATCAAGGCAAAGATCAAAGCCAATCCCTTGATCAAGGAACATCTGCCCGACACAGACCTCAGCCAGATCAAGCCGCGCGTGCTGACGCTGACCCAGTCCACCTATGACGGTGTGCTGTACAACACGGAAACCGTCAAGAACATGCTCGACGGCTATGTGGAGAACATTCACTTTGACGAGGCCTGGTTGCCGCATGCCGCTTTTCATCCTTTTTATGGCACCTACCATGCGATGGGTAAAAAGCGCTCGCGCCCGAAACACGCCATGGTCTACGCCACGCAATCGATCCACAAGCTGTTGGCCGGCATCAGCCAGGCCAGCCAGGTGCTGGTGCAGGATTCGCAAACAGTCAAACTTGACAAGCACCTGTTCAACGATGCGTACCTGATGCACACCAGTACCAGCCCGCAGTACAGCATCATCGCCAGTTGCGATGTGGCCGCGGCCATGATGGAGCCCCCCGGTGGCACGGCGCTGGTGGAGGAAAGCATTGCGGAAGCGCTTGATTTCCGGCGCGCCATGCGCAAGATTGACGAAGAATATGGTGCCGACTGGTGGTTCAAGGTCTGGGGGCCGGATAAATTGGTGGACGAAGGCATCGGCCGCGCCGATGCCTGGGTGATCAAGGGCGAATCGGCCAAAGCCAAAGCGGGAGTCAACTGGCACGGCTTTGGCAAGATGGCCACCGGCTTCAACATGCTCGACCCGATCAAATCGACGGTGGTCACGCCCGGCATGGACTTGAACGGCAAGTTTGCCAAAACTGGCATTCCGGCCAGCGTTGTCAACAAATTTCTGGCCGAACACGGCGTGGTGGTCGAGAAGACCGGGCTCTACAGCTTTTTCATCATGTTCACCATCGGCATCACCAAAGGCCGCTGGAACAGCATGTTGACTGCCTTGCAGCAGTTCAAGGACGACTACGACAAGAATCAGCCGATGTGGCGCATCTTGCCGGCGTTTTGCCAGAAGTACCCCAAATACGAAACCATGGGCCTGGCCGATTTGTGCCAGCATATCCACCAGCTTTATGCCAAGTACGACATTGCACGCCTGACCACCGACATGTATTTGAGCGACCTGACGCCAGCGATGAAGCCCAGCGACGCGTATGCCCACATTGCGTTGCGCAAAACCGAGCGCGTGCCGATTGACCAACTGGAAGGCCGCATCACGGTCGGTCTGGTCACGCCTTACCCCCCCGGCATTCCGCTGTTAATTCCGGGTGAGGTGTTCAACAAGAAAATCGTCGACTACCTGAAGTTTGCGCGTGAGTTCAATACCCAGTGCCCCGGTTTCGAGACCGATATTCACGGGCTGGTGGAAGAGCAGGAGGCGGACGGGCAGCGCCACTACTACGCGGATTGCGTCAAGTCCTGAATTGACAACTACCAAGTTAGCTATAAATGTTATAGCTAACTTGGTAACCGGTACAAGGGCTAGAGCCCGATTTTATCAAGATTCAACGACTGCCACGGCGGTCTGGCTGACGCCGCAATCGACATACGAAATCTGCCCGGTCATGCCCGAAGCCAGGTCGCTTAGCAAGAAAGCGGCCACATTGCCGACCTCTTCAATCGTCACGTTGCGCTTCAAAGGTGATGCGCTGGCAGAAATGGCCAGCAAGCGGCCGAAATCCTTGATGCCGCTGGCAGCCAGGGTCTTGACGGCGCCCGCGCTCAGGCCATTCACGCGCATGCCGCGTGGGCCAATCGCGTCGGCCAGATAACGCACCGAGGACTCCAGCGATGCCTTGGCCAGCCCCATGGTGTTGTAGCTGGGCACCACACGCACACCACCCAGGTAGGTGAGTGTGAGCAAGGACGATTTGTCATTGAGGTAGGGCAGGGCGGCCTTGGCCATGGCGGGGAAGCTGTAAGCGCTGATGTCGTGCGCGATGCGGAAATTTTCGCGGCTCAAGCCGTCCAGAAAATTGCCGGCAATGGCTTCGCGCGGCGCGTAGCCGATGCTGTGCACGAAGCCATCAAATTTGGGCCAATGCGTGGCTAAATCGGTGAACAGTTTTTCAATCTGGGCATCGTCTGCCACATCGCAGTCAAACACCAGCGTGGAACCAAAATCGGCCGCAAACTCGGTGATGCGCTCCTTGAAACGCTCGCCGACGTAGCTGAAGGCCAGTTCGGCCCCTTGTTCGTGGCAGGCTTGCGCAATGCCATAAGCAATCGAGCGCTTGGACAAAACACCTGTAATCAGCAATTTTTTCCCTGTCAGGAATCCCATAGTGGTCTCTTTTCTCTGTTCGATATGCCGTTAAAACGTCACGCTTCCGGCATCGGCTTGATAAAAGCCGCCTTAACGGTATTGATCACGCCCGCCTGACGGCAGTGGTTGTTGATACAGAATTGTCGCATGCGACGTTTATTTTTTTGCATGCCTTGGGTTCGATGCTGCTTGAGGTTTGTTGCGTCGGCCAGTGCCCTGGAGACGATGGACGCAGGCCCGCTCGAGTGGCGGCAAGGGGGTGAGGGTTATGCTATGGTGACCAGCTTTATTTATGGGGCGACAACATGAGACGGTGCATATTGCTGGCGAGCCTTCTTCTTTTGACTCTGACCGGACAGGCGGGCGCTGTGGTCGACGGCTTTACCCATGTCAAAACGGTGGGTAGTATTGACGAATACACCCTGACATCCAACGGTTTGCAGGTCTTGTTGCTGCCCGAGCATTCCAGCCCGACGTTGACCTTCATGGTGACCTACCGGGTTGGCTCCAAAAATGAAGTCACTGGAACGACGGGCGCCACCCATATTCTTGAACATTTGATGTTCAAAGGCACCACACAGCGGGACCGCAGCAAAGGCAATAACGTCGATCAGTTGCTGGAGCGCACTGGCGCCAAGTACAACGCCACCACCTGGCTTGATCGGACCAATTACTACGAAAACCTGGCGAGTGAGCAGCTCGCCGCTGTGGCCGACATGGAGGCCGACCGCATGCGCAACCTGCTGCTGCGCGACGAAGACCGGCGCCCTGAAATGACCGTTGTGCGCAATGAGTTCGAACGGGGTGAGAACTCGCCGATCCAGTCCCTGTACAAAGAAATTTACCAGGCTGCGTTTGTGGCTCATCCTTACCATCACAGCACCATTGGGCATCGCAGCGACATTGAAAAAGTGTCCATTGAGAAGCTGCGTGAGTTTTACAACACCTTTTACTGGCCTGACAACGCCACCGTCTCGATCATTGGTGATTTTCAACCGGACGAAGCGCTGGCGATTGTCAAAAAATCGTTTGGTGTTTACCCACGCTCACCCAAACCCATCCCCACTGTCTACACCGAAGAGCCCGCGCAAACCGGTGCCCGTCGGGTCATCGTGAAACGTGCGGGCCAATTGGGCGTGGTCGCCATTGCGCATAAAATTCCGGCCGCCACCCACCCCGACTACGCAGCTGTTACCTTGCTCAGCGCCATCCTGGCGGATGGAAAGAACAGCCGTCTGTACAAAGCCGTGACTGACAAAAATCTTTCCACCGGCGTGGATGCGGATACCGGCTTCAACAGCGACCCCACGGTGCATATTCTTTTTGCCCCGCTGGCACCGGGAGTGAAGCATATTGATGTCGAAAAAGCCATCACACAGGAAGTGGAGCGTTTGAAGCGGGATGGCGTCACGGCGGGTGAACTCAAGGCAGCGGTTGCCAAGACGCTTGCCGACGCCGCTTTCAAGCGGGATGGTTCATTTGCGGTAGCCGGCAATCTCAATGAGTGCATTGCCGCAGGCGACTGGTCGCTGTTCTACTCGCTGGACGAGGCAACCCAGAGGGTCAGCGTGGCCGACATCAAGCGGGTCGCCAATAGTTACCTGAATGAAGATCAAAGCACAACCGGCTGGTTTGTACCGACCGGCTCCATTGGCGCAACGGCGACTCCAGCAGCTAAAGCCAGCGTGCTGCCGACCAGCGGCCCCTACTATTACCGCCCGCCGGGCGTCGAGGCTCCGGGTGTGACGGACGCCACCGCGGCAGGGGCTGGTGCTGGTTTGGTTGCCAAAATTGCGCCCAACGCCCGGGTTAGCAAAATTGCCGGCATTGACGTCATTGCTTACCCAATGGGTATCAAAGATGTGGTGACCTTGCGTGCCGCCTTGCCGGCCGGCCGCGCTTTGGCTGGCAGTGGCAACCCGAGTATCCCGATGCTGACAGGCATGCTGCTGGACCAGGGGGCCCGCAAACAAGACAAATTTGCCATTGCCGAAAAATTGGAGGCGGTGGGCGCCAGCATCCACTTCAGAGTAGGTGTCGACGTGCTGGAAGTGAGCGCAAAATCACTGAAAAAAGATGCACCGCTGGTCTTGAGTCTGATCGCCGAGCAGTTGCGCCAGCCTGCTTTTTCGGCTGCGGAGTTTGCCAAGGCCAAGAAGCAGTACGCAGGTGCACTGCAACGCCGCCTTGAAAATACGGATTTTCGGGCGGCGGATGCGTTTAGCCGCGCCGTTTATCTGGATGCGCACCCCAATCGCAACCCGGTCGCCGCTGATTTGTTGGCCGCCATTGAAACTGCCAAACTGGAGGACGTGAAAACCTTTTACAAGGCCAATTACGGACCGGCGCATATGACGCTGGTGGTGACGGGTGATCTGGATATGAGCAGCCTGCAAGCGGCGGTCAACCAGTCTTTTTCCGGCTGGTCGGGCGGCGCCAGCGTTGTGCGCAGTGCCAAGGCAGCAGTCTTGCATGCGCCCCAGGATAAGCGGGTGCAAGAGGTGGCCATGGCGGACAAGACCAGTGTCTCGGTGGTTTTGGGCCAAGCCAGTGGCCTGCGTTATAGCGACCCCGATTACCAGGCCTTGCGCCTGGCCACGGCCATTCTGGGCAGCGGCTTTACCGGGCGTTTGATGGCCAATGTACGCGACAAGGAGGGGCTCACTTATGGTGTGGACGCCAGCTTGGCCAATGACATGTTCAATGACGGGGATTGGAAAATCTCAGCCAGTTTTGCACCGGACTTGCTTGAAAAAGGCATTGTCTCGACCCAACGTCAGCTTGATCGCTGGTATGACGCTGGTGTTACGCCGGATGAAATCGAATCGCGTAAAAGTAATCTGATCGGCGCATTCAAAGTCAATCTGGCGACGACGGATGGCATGGCCGATACCTTGTTGGCGGCGGTCAATCGTGGCTACGATGTGAATTGGCTGGACGATTTTCCGGTGAAAATCAATGCCATCAATGCTGAACAGGTGAACGGCGTGATTAAAAAATATCTCAAGCCAGCCGACATGGTTCTGATCAAAGCTGGCACTTTGCCGGCAGTTCAAAAACAGTAAAACTCTTGAAAATCAAGGTGCTACGCCCCTCTTCATTGACGCGACGGTGCTGAAATTGGGGTTTTTGAGGCTATAATTTGTCGCTTCACGACCAAACGGGCGGGTTACTACCGCCCGTTTTTTTTGGTCGATTGTTTTTTTGGTCCATTGTTTGATACAAGGCGTTTGAACTCTCGTGGCGTTGAAAGAAATTGTTGAGCAAACCGTAGCCGGTCTGGGTTACGAACTGGTGGAAACCGAACGTTCCGCCGGCGGTTTGCTGCGCATCACCATTGATTTGCCGTGGGCGCCGGCGTCGGCTGCGGCCTTGGCGAGCGGCGAGCCCGAGCAGTTTGTCACGGTGGAAGACTGCGAGAAAGTCACCCGTCAGTTGTTGTTTGCGCTGGAAGTGGATGGGGTCGATTACAAGCGCTTGGAGGTGTCCTCGCCCGGTATTGATCGCCCCTTGCAGCATGAGAAAGATTTTGAACGTTTTGTGGGGCAAGAAATTGACGTCACGCTGAAGGCGCCTATTGGATCGGCGGCGGGGGCTCTGGTGAACGCCACGCGCAAAAAGTTTCGGGGTACGTTGGAGCGCCCGCAGAGTGATGGCGGCGAGCCAGGGGCGGTGCCGGGTTGGCAAATCGTCTGGAGTGATGCGCCCGAGGTCAAGCCCGGCCAAAGAATCAGTAAAAAGAGATTGCCAGTGCCGTTGCAGGCACTGGGTTTTACCCTCGATGAGTTGAAAGAGGCGCGCCTGGCGCCGATTGTCAGTTTTAAGGGCCGAGGTGCCAAGGCTGGCACTGAACCGAATTTGGATTGAATTGAAACAGGAGAGTCATGGCATGAATCGCGAAATGTTAATGCTGGTAGAAGCCATATCCCGTGAGAAAAACGTGGAGCTTGATGTGGTGTTTGGCGCTGTTGAGGCGGCGCTGGCCCAGGCCACAAGAAAGATTTACCAGGGTGACGTCGACATCCGGGTGGCGCTTGACCGCGACAGTGGCAACTATGAAACGTTTCGTCGTTGGCATGTGGTGCCTGACGAGGCAGGACTGCAGTTGCCTGACCAGGAAATCCTGTTGTTTGAAGCCAAAGAGCAAATTCCAGACATCGAGGTCGACGAGTACATCGAAGAAACGGTGGAATCGCTGCCGATTGGTCGTATTGGCGCCATGGCGGCCAAGCAGGTCATCCTGCAAAAAATCCGCGATGCCGAGCGTGAGATGTTGCTCAATGACTTCATGTCGCGCGGTGACAATATCTTTGTCGGCACCGTCAAGCGCATGGACAAAGGCGATCTTATCGTCGAGTCCGGCCGGGTCGAAGGCCGCCTGCGTCGCACCGAGATGATCCCGAAAGAAAACCTGCGCGTCGGTGACCGGGTTCGCGCCATGATCATGGAAGTCGACCTGACCTTGCGCGGTGCGCCCATCATTTTGTCGCGCTCGGCGCCAGAATTCATGATTGAGCTGTTCCGCCAGGAAGTGCCCGAGATTGAACAGGGTTTGCTGGAGATCAAATCTTGCGCCCGGGATGTCGGTTCACGCGCCAAGATCGCCGTGTTGTCGCATGACAAGCGGGTCGATCCGATTGGTACCTGTGTCGGAGTACGGGGTACCCGCGTCAACGGTGTCACCAACGAGTTGGCGGGCGAGCGCGTCGATATCGTGCTGTGGAGTGAAGACCCGGCCCAGTTCGTGATTGGGGCGCTGGCGCCGGCCAATGTGTCGAGCATCGTGGTGGATGAAGAACGCCATGCCATGGATGTGGTGGTCGATGAAGAAAACCTGGCGATCGCGATCGGCCGTGGCGGCCAGAACGTGCGCCTGGCGTCGGAGCTGACCGGCTGGAAGATCAACATCCTGGATGCGGCCGAGTCGGCCCAGAAGCAAGCGAGCGAAACCGATTCGGGTCGCAAGCTGTTCATGGAACACCTCGATGTCGATGAAGAAATCGCCGATTTACTGATTGCCGAAGGCTTTACCAGCCTGGAGCAGGTGGCCTATGTGCCGCTGGAAGAAATGCTCGAAATCGAGAGCTTCGACGAAGACACCGCCAACGAATTGCGCACCCGTGCCAAGGATGCGCTGTTGACCATGGAAATCGCGCATGAGGAGAGTGTGCAGGCGGTTTCGCTGGATCTGAACGATTTTCAGGGACTCTCCCCTGAGCTGATCGCCAAGCTGGCAACAAGCGGCGTTAACAACCTGGACGACCTGGCTGACCTGGCCGTTGACGAATTGACAGAAATCACCGGCCAGTCTGCGGACGAGGCCAAGACCTTGATCATGAAGGCGCGCGAACATTGGTTTACCAATGACGCCGCTTCTCAAGAGTAATGGTCATGAAAGGTTACCCAACAAATGTTCAGTACGACAGTCGCCGAGTTTGCAAACGAACTCAAAAAATCAACCGCTACGCTGCTTGAGCAGCTTAAATCGGCGGGCGTTGCCAAAGCGGCAGCTTCCGACAAACTTGACGACGCTGATAAGCAGCGTCTGTTAAGTTATCTGCAATCTACGCATGGCGCGGCGGGCGCTGAGCGCAAAAAGATTACCTTGGTCAAGAAGTCGACCACCGAAATCAAGCAGGCGGATGCCAGTGGCAAGGCGCGCACCATTCAGGTTGAAGTTCGCAAGAAGCGCACCTTCATTCGGCGCGAGGATGGCGTTGATGTGAGCGTGGAGGCGCCTGCGCCTGGGTCAGAGCAGGAGGTCGAAGCGGTGTCGCAGATCGACCACGTAGAGTTGGCGCGTCGGGAAGAAGAAGCGCGCGGTCAGGCAGAGTTGATTCGACGCCAGGAAGAAGAACTGTCTGAGCGCAGGCGTCAGCGTGAAGAGCAGGAAGCGCGCTCACGTGAAGCCTCTGAAAAGGCCGCGGCAGCAGCCTCTGAAGTGGCCGCTGCCGTTGCTGCAGCGCAAGCTCTTAAAGAAAAAAATAAGCCGTTGGCTCCCGCGCAAGCTGTGCCAGTGGCTACTGAAATTGAAACCGCCAAGGTATTGGCTGCAGCCCAAAAAGAACAAGATCTGGCCAAAGAAAAAGGGCTGGAACGTGAGAAAGAACTGGCGGATTCCAAGGCGCGGGCGGCTGAAGATTTGGCCCGTGCGGCTGATCTGGGCGACCGCCGACGCAAGGCCGAGAACGAAGCCGCGGCTATTCGCCTGATGATGTCCTCGCCGGCCAAAAAAGCACCGCCACCGCCCAAGAAGCCGGAAGAAGTCAAGCCGGCCATGAAAGGCACACTGCACAAACCAGCCGCTGGTGCCGTGCCCGCGAAACCAGTCAAGCCCGGCGCGCCTGGTGCACCCGTTGCCGGCGCCGCTGCCGGCGCTGGCAAAGAAGTCAAGTCAGCCAAGCTTTCCAGCAGTTGGGCGGGCGATCCGGCCAAGAAAAAAGGCATTCCCACCCGCGGCGTTACCGCGGCACCGGGGGCCGGTCGCAGTACCAACTGGCGCGCTCCGGCCCGTGGCGGCAGACGTGGCAGCAATGATCGCGACCGCGATGACCAGCGGGTGCAAGTGGCGTCCGTTGAGCAGCGGGTGATTGAGGTGCACGTGCCCGAAACCATCACCGTGGCCGAGTTGGCGCACAAGATGGCGGTCAAGGCGTCCGAAGTGATCAAGCATTTGATGAAACTCGGCCAGATGGTCACGATCAACCAGCCCCTGGACCAGGACACCGCCATGATTTTGGTGGAAGAAATGGGACATAAGGCGATTGTGGCGGCGCTGGACGATCCAGAAGCCTTTACCGACGATGAAGTGTCTCAGCAGCAGTCCGAGTCGCTGCCACGGGCACCGGTGGTCACCGTCATGGGCCACGTGGACCACGGCAAGACCTCCTTGCTCGATTACATTCGCCGCGCCAAGGTGGCCACTGGTGAAGCCGGTGGCATTACCCAGCACATTGGCGCCTACCACGTGGAAACCCCGCGCGGCATGATCTCCTTCCTGGATACCCCCGGTCACGAAGCTTTTACCGCCATGCGGGCCCGGGGTGCCAAGGCGACCGACATCGTTATTCTGGTGGTGGCCGCCGACGACGGTGTCATGCCGCAGACCAAAGAGGCCATCAAGCACGCCCGGGCGGCCGGTGTGCCGATCGTGGTCGCCATCAACAAGATTGACAAACCCGATGCCAACCCCGAGCGCGTCAAGAACGAGCTGGTGGTTGAAGAAGTGGTGCCCGAGGAATTTGGCGGTGACTCGCCGTTTGTCCAGGTCTCAGCCAAAAGCGGTGTCGGCATTGATGCCTTGCTGGAGCAAGTATTGTTGCAGGCTGAAGTGCTGGAACTCAAAGCACCCGTCGACGCCATGGCCAAGGGCCTGGTGATTGAAGCGCGTCTTGACAAGGGTCGTGGCCCGGTGGCTACCATTCTGGTTCAGTCTGGCACGCTCAAGACCGGTGACGTTGTGCTGGCGGGTTCAACCTACGGCCGCGTGCGCGCCATGCTGGACGAAAACGGCAAAACCATCAAGACGGCAGGCCCTTCGATTCCGGTCGAAATTCAGGGTCTGACCGAAGTGCCCCAGGCCGGCGACGAGTTCATGGTGATGTCGGACGAGCGCCGTGCACGTGAAATTGCCACTTACCGCGCCGGCAAGTTCCGTCACACCAAGCTGGCCAAGCAGCAAGCGGCCAAGCTGGAGAATATGTTTACCGACATGGCCGCCGGCGAAGTCAAGTTGGTGCCGATCATCATCAAGGCCGACGTGCAGGGCTCCCAGGAAGCACTGGCGCAGTCGCTGCTCAAGCTCTCGACCGACGAAGTCAAGGTGCAACTGGTCTACACCGCCGTCGGTGCCATCAGCGAGTCGGATGTGAATCTGGCGATTGCCTCCAAGGCCGTCATCATTGGTTTCAACACCCGCGCCGACGCGGGTGCGCGCAAGCTGGCCGAGAACAACGGCGTGGACATTCGTTACTACGACATCATTTATGACGCCGTGGATGAGCTCAAGCTCGCGATGTCGGGCATGTTGACGCCGGATAAAAAGGAAGAAGTCATTGGTACCGCCGAAATTCGTCAGATTTTCAAGGTGTCCAAAATTGGTTCGATTGCCGGTTGCATGGTCACCGCCGGTGTCGTGCGGCGCACCGCGCGGCTGCGCTTGCTGCGCGAGAACATGGTCATCTTCACCGGTGAACTTGACTCGCTCAAGCGCTTCAAGGACGATGCCAAGGAAGTGCGCGAAGGCTTTGATTGCGGTTTGAATATCAAGAACTACAACGACATCCAAGAGGGTGACGTGCTGGAATTCTTTGAAATCCGCGAAGTGGCGC
Source organism: Gammaproteobacteria bacterium (assembly GCA_025359085.1). Lineage (GTDB taxonomy): Bacteria > Pseudomonadota > Gammaproteobacteria > Burkholderiales > Burkholderiaceae_C > Rhodoferax. Next base: position 15,899 of record JANYHL010000068.1, on the reverse strand, counting down.
GAACGCTTTGATGAACTCACTGTAAATCGTGCGTAAAAAGTCAAAAACCCCCAATCGCGCCTTCAAGGTGGCCGATCAGATCCAGCGCGATCTGACCGAGCTGATTGCGCGTGAGCTCAAAGATCCGCGGGTGGGCATGGTCACGATCCAGGGCGTGGAAGTCACGCCCGATTACGCGCACGCCAAGGTGTTTTTCAGCCTGCTGGCCGGGGATTCCAAGCTTTGTACCGAAGGTCTGAATCAGGCGGCCGGTTTTTTGCGGGCTGGTCTGTTCAAGCGCCTGCACATCCATACTGTGCCAACCCTGCATTTTGTGTTTGACCAGACGACCGAACATGCCGCTGACATGAACGCCTTGATTGCGCGCGCGGTGGCATCCCGGGCTAAAGAGGACTAACGATGAGCACCGCCGGGCCGCCCCAAGGTGCGCAGGTCCCCTTGGGGGGCAGCGACGCACACGCAGTGAGCGAGCGTGGGGGCAATTTCGCCGCCGGGCCGCCCCAAGGCGAAAAGCGGTCCCCTCGGGGGGCAGCGACCCGCGCAGCGGCGGAGCGTGGGGGCAAGATCACCAGGCGCCCGGTGCATGGGGTGCTGTTGCTGGACAAACCTTTGGGTTGGTCCAGCAATGATGCTTTGCAGAAAGCCAAATGGCTCATGCGGGCCGAGAAAGCCGGTCACACTGGCACCCTTGACCCGCTGGCCACGGGTCTGTTGCCGCTGTGCTTTGGGGCTGCCACCAAGTTCAGCCAGCTTCAGTTGGAGGCCGACAAAACGTACGAGGCGGTGGCGCGGCTGGGCGTGAAAACCAGTACCGGCGACGCCGAGGGCGAGGTGATTGCAGAGCGGCCGGTGAAGGTGACAGCGCAAGACCTGCAGCGTGTGGCGATACGCTTCACTGGGTTGATCCGGCAGATACCGCCGATGCACAGCGCCTTGAAGAAAGATGGCAAAGCCCTGTACGAATACGCACGGGCCGGTATTGAGGTAGAGCGGGAAGCCCGCGAAGTGACGATTTATAAGCTAAAACTGGCTCTAGCCCCCGTGGATATTGAACATGAAGCTATTAAAATAATAGCAAAATGCAGCAAAGGCACTTACATCCGGACGCTGGCTGAGGATATCGGTGAGGCCCTGGGTTGCGGCGCGCATCTGACTGCGCTGCGCCGGGTGGAGACCGGCGGCTTTGATGTCGCGCAGTGTGTGACGCTGGCGGCCCTGGAGGCGATGACGAATGAAGAGAGACTGAGCCAGTTGCTGCCGGTGGCGTCGCTATTGCGCGAGCACACGGTGGTCACGCTGGACGAGGAGAATGCAGGGCGTTTTCTCAGTGGTTTGCGCCGCCGGGGCAGTTGGCCGGATAACGGTCAAGTCGCTGTGTATGGCCCTTCGGCCGGCTCCGGCCAGGCAGCGCGCGCCCTGTTGGGCACGGCCCATGTTGTGGCGGGTGAGTTGATACCCGGGCGGCTGTTGAGTCCGCTTGAGATTGAGCAAATATTGGGAGAGGGCGGATCGGAGTCAAGCGTGCTGTACGCCGCCCCGCCTGCAACCCCTCAGAAAACAGATTTTGACGAGATTTAAGAGAAAGTGAACCATGTCCCATAAGCAAATCCGAAACATCGCCATCATCGCCCACGTCGATCATGGCAAGACCACCATGGTCGATCAATTACTGCGCCAGTCCGGCACCTTTGCGGACCACGAAAAAGTGGTCGACACGGTGATGGACAACAACGCCATTGAAAAAGAGCGTGGCATCACGATTCTGGCCAAGAACTGCGCCGTGACCTGGCAAGGCACTCACATCAACATCGTTGACACCCCCGGCCACGCCGACTTCGGCGGTGAAGTGGAACGTGCGCTGTCCATGGTCGACGGCGTGGTGCTGCTGATCGACGCGCAAGAAGGCCCCATGCCCCAGACGCGTTTTGTGACCAAAAAGGCCTTGGCCTTGGGGCTCAAGCCGATCCTGGTGGTGAACAAGGTGGACAAGCCCGGTGCGCGTCCCCAATGGGTGGTCAACGCCGCGTTTGATTTGTTCGACAAGCTCGGCGCGACCGATGAACAGCTGGATTTCCCCGTGGTCTACGCTTCGGGCATCAACGGCTGGTCATCCATGCAAGAGGGTGAGCAGGGTGAGCAGTGGGGCCCCGACATGTCGGCCCTGTTCAACACCGTGCTCGAGCATGTGCCGCACCAACAGGGCGACCCCGCAGCGCCGCTGCAACTGCAAATCTCGGCGCTCGACTTCTCGACCTTTGTGGGCCGGATTGGTGTCGGGCGCATCAGCCAGGGCACGATCAGGCCCATGATGGACGTGATGGTGATGGAAGGCCCGGATGGCAAGGCTGTCAAAGGCCGTGTCAACCAGGTCTTGACCTTCCAAGGCCTGGAGCGCGTCCAGACCGCGGATGCCGGCCCCGGTGAAATCGTGTTGATCAACGGCCTGACTGACATCGGCATTGGCGTGACCATCACCGATCCGGCCAATCCGCTGCCGCTGCCCATGCTCAAGGTCGATGAGCCGACCCTGACGATGAACTTCTGCGTCAACACCAGCCCGCTGGCGGGCCGTGAAGGCAAGTACGTCACCAGCCGCCAGATTTGGGACCGCCTGCAAAAGGAACTGCAACACAACGTGGCCCTGCGCGTCAAGGAAACCGGCGAAGAAGGCATCTTTGAAGTCATGGGTCGCGGCGAACTGCACCTGACCATTTTGCTGGAAAACATGCGCCGCGAAGGTTTTGAGTTGGCAGTCAGCAAGCCGCGCGTCGTGATGAAGGACGTGAACGGCGAGAAGCACGAGCCGATCGAAATGGTCACCGCTGACATTGAAGAGCAGCACCAGGGTGGCGTGATGCAGGCTTTGGGCGAGCGCAAGGGTGACCTGGTGAATATGGAATCGGATGGCCGTGGCCGCGTGCGCCTGGAGTACCGTATCCCGGCGCGTGGTTTGATTGGCTTTACCAACGAATTCCTGAACCTGACGCGCGGCACGGGCCTGATCTCCAACATCTTCGACAGCTACGAGCCGCACAAGGGCGAGATCGGCGGCCGCAAGAACGGTGTGCTGATTTCCATGGACGCTGGTGAAATCTTCGCCTACGCGCTGGGCAAGCTGGAAGACCGCGGCCGTATGTTCCTCCGGCCCAACGACCCGGTGTACGAAGGCATGATTGTCGGTATCCACAGCCGTGACAACGATCTGGTGGTCAACGCCACGCGCACCAAGCAGCTGACCAACTTCCGCGTCAGCGGCAAGGAAGACGCGATCAAGATGACTCCCCCGATCGAATTGACACTGGAATACGGCGTGGAATTCATTGAAGAAGACGAGCTGGTCGAAATCACGCCCAAGTCGATCCGCTTGCGCAAGCGTTACCTGACCGAGAGCGAGCGCAAGCGCGCAGGACGCTAACTTCGAATTTCTTGTGGGGCAGTCCGCAGCGACGCGAAGCGAACAAGCTCTGTCCCCAACAGATTAAAGAAGCTTGAAGCTCACGCATAACCGGGCGGTTCTCCTGATGGTGCTGGTGACCCTGATGTGGTCCACCGCCGGTGTCGTGACGCGCCATCTGGAGCAGGCCCGCAGTTTTGAGGTGACCTTCTGGCGCAGCTTCTTCACGGTGTTGTCGCTGCTGGTGATCCTGCCGCTCTTTCTCGGGCGTGGCGTGTTCAGCCGGATGCGCAGCGGCGGCTCTGCCCTGTGGATTTCAGGCGCTTGCTGGGCCGGCATGTTCACTTTCTTCATGCTGGCGATCACGCTCACCAGCGTGGCCAATGTGTTGATCACCATGGCACTGGGGCCCTTGTTCACGGCGTTGGCCGCTCGCCTGTTCATTGGGCACCGCATTGCCCTGCGAACCTGGGTCGCCATCGTGGTGGCGGGTGGCGGCATCGTCTACATGTACGGCAGCCATATCACGCAGGGTGGCAGCCTGCTCGGCACCTTGGTGGCCTTGTGCGTCCCCATCTCCGGCGCCGCCAACTGGACCGTGACTCAACATGCCCACGCGCAAGGGCACGACGTGGATCTGATTCCGGCAGTGTTGATTGGCTCCGTGCTCTCGTGCCTGCTGACCTTGCCCATGGCCTTGCCATTTCAGGCCTCAACGCACGACCTGGTGTTGCTGGCCGGGTTGGGCCTGGTGCAACTGGCCATTCCCTCGGCGCTGGCGGTACTGTGCACGCGAGTGCTGCTGGCGCCAGAGGTGTCCTTGCTGGGCTTGCTGGAGGTCATTTTTGGCATTTTGCTGGCCTGGGTCGGTGCCAACGAGGTGCCGGGCCCCAATGTGCTGCTGGGCGGTGCGCTGGTGATCGGGGCCTTGGCGCTCAATGAACTGATTGGATGGAGGAACAGACCATGACAACTGCTGAACCGGTCGCACACAACCCTGTGCCAAGCGACGAGCCCGCCCACGTTTTGAGTGAGGTGCGGGGCCAGGTCGGCTGCATCACTTTGAGCCGTCCCCGGGCCCTGAACGCCCTGTCGCTGCCCATGATCCGCGCCCTGACGCAGTGTCTGCTGGCTTGGCGTGATGACGCGCGGGTCAAGGCGGTGGCCCTTCGCGGCAGCGGCAAAAGCGGCCCCTTCGGCGCCTTCTGCGCCGGCGGCGACATCCGCTTCTTTCACCAGGCGGCACTGGCGGGCAACCCTGCGCTGGAGGACTTCTTCACCGAGGAATACGCGCTCAATCACCTGCTTCACACCTACCCCAAGCCCTTGATCGCCTTCATGGATGGGATCGTCATGGGCGGCGGCATGGGCATTGCTCAAGGCGCCAAGTTCCGCATCGTCACACAGCACACCAAGATGGCCATGCCCGAAACCAATATTGGATTGTTCCCGGACGTGGGGGGTGGTTATTTTCTGAGCCGCTGCCCGGGGCACACGGGCGAGTGGCTGGCTTTAACCGGCGAAACCCTGGGCGCCGAGGCGGCGCTGGCGCTGGGTTTGGCCGATGTCAGTTTTGACGCTACTCAGCTGTCGTCAGCCTGGGCGGCTTTGGCGCAGCTGGATTTTGATCACGCCACTGCCCTTGATTCCTGGTTTGCTATGTATTCAGTAGCTACTACCGCTTATTTCACGGGGGCTAGAGACCAAATTGAACATTATTTTGGACTGGATTCAGTGGTCATCATGGTACAGGCGCTGGAGGCTGATCCAGACGCGTGGGCCCAAGCCACGGCCGTCACGCTGCGCCAGCGCTCACCCCTGATGCTGCAGGTGACGCTGGAACAAATTCGCCGCGCCCGCACAATGACGCTGGCCGATGACTTGCGCATGGAACGCGACATGGTGCACCACTGCTTTGCCCCCCGGCACCTCGGGCGCAGCGCCAGCCAGAGTGAGACGGTGGAAGGCATCCGCGCCTTGGCGGTGGACAAAGACAACTCGCCGCACTGGAACCCGGCCCGGCTTGAAGATGTGACCCCCGAGATGGTGACGCCGTTTTTCAGCAGCCCGTGGACGCCCCAGACGCATCCGCTGCGGGCCTTGCCGTAGATCAAAGCTGGCGATACACCGCTTCTGCCAGTTTCATCAGGGCATCTCGCGGCACTGGCCCGGCCAGCGCGTAGCCAAAACCCTGGTCGATCCAGTAAAAACTCGGAACCGGCCCGTCCGGGCGAAACTGGAAGCCGGTTTCGCGGATGTCAGCCCCAGCGCCGGGCGCAGACTTGTCCACGGCGCCGAGATAAAGCGTGATTCGGATGCCGGCCGCATTCTGGAACATGAACTGCGCCCGCGCACCGGCTTCACCTGGTAGCAGACGTCCGCCGACCAGCTCATAGCCTTGTGCCTGCAGATGGGGCACCTTGAGCGGCTTGCCGACCCTCTTGGACAGCCACTGCACCAGGTGCTCCTGCTCGCTGGCGCTCACCTCCACCGGGTGCCGAATTTCCGGGGCGTACACCGCATGCGCATAGCTCGCCTGGCGTGCAAAGTCCGGCGCGGCCGGTGTTCTTGCCAGCGTGGAAGAGAGCTGCTGGATTTGTCCTTCACCGAGCCAGGCCGTGTGGGAGAACCAGCCCACACCAAAGGCCAGCAGCACCCCGGCAGCCATGCCGCCCCAGCGCCACCACTGGTTGATGTTCTGCTGGGCTGCAGCGGTTTGCTGCGCCGCGGTCATCAAGGGGGCCGGAACGGGCTCGTCCAGAATGTGTTGGTGCAGGCGTCGTAAAGCCTCGCGCTGCTGCTGCCATTGCGCGCTCGTGGCCTGCGCCGCCGGGTTGTGGGCCAGCCGCGTTTGCAAGACGGCCAGGGCGTCGGGCGCGAGCTGTTCATCCACCAGGGCGTGGATGTCGTCTTCGGTCAACGGGCAATGAGCAGTCCGGTCCATGGTATTTCTTCTGTGACTCATTTCAGACGGCGAAGGGGGGTGACGGAACGGGGCGGTGTGCTGGCTGCAGGCGCTTGCTGGGCAGCGCGCGCCGGTTCATCCAGCAGCTCCTGCAGGCGGCTGCGGGCGCGCGACAGGCGTGACATCACCGTGCCAATGGGAACGCCGGTTATGTTGGCCACTTCCTGGTAGCTCATGTCCTCCACGCTGACCAGCAGCAAAACAGCCCGCTGGTCCTGCGGCAGCCGCAGCAGGCAGCGCTGCAAATCAATGGCATGACCCAGAGCCGGGTCGGGGGCTTCCAGCTGGTGCGCCACCTCTTCAATATCGACTGTGCCGCCCGGCGTCTGCCGCAGGGCCCGACGCACCCGGTTGGCATACAGGTTGTGCATCACGGTGAACAACCACGCTCGCAGGTCCGAGCCCGCCGCCCACAAACGCCACTTGCTGCAAGCACGTTCCAGCGTGTCCTGCACCAGATCATCGGCCGCCCAGGGGTCGCCCGTCAGCGCACGCGCGTAACGGCGCAACGCTGGGATCTGATCGACGATGGGCTGCGTGTTCATTGAATCAGCTGCGGACAGAGCTGCTTCGCGTCACTGGGGCCTGTCCGGCAGTAACTCAGGAACGCTCATGGCTTGGCGGTCTGCCACACTTTGTTGACGCCATCACCGGTTTTGTCGCCCGGCTTGGCATCCTTGGCCCAGAAATACACTGGTTTGCCTTTTACCGCCCACTGCTTGGTGCCGTCGTCACGCGTGATAACGGTGTAGTCGCCGGAGGCTTGGTCAGTGGCGGTGGCCATGAAGGGTGGCCAGTTGGTGGCGCAGGGACCGTTGCAGACCGATTTGCCGCTGCCGGCGACGTCTTTGTCAAAGGTGTACAGCGTCATGCCGTTGGGGCCGACCAGCACGCCGTCGGCTACTTTGGCCGGGGCGGATGCCATGGCGGCGCAACCACCCAAAACGGCAAGAGTCAGCGACAAGGCCAAGGTAGCGCGAGAGATAAATTTCATGGTGAACTCCTGAGTTGATGAACGCAAACAAGCGTTTGCACAGGGATAAACACCGGAGGCGCCCCTTTTATTCCCTGGGTCGGAAAAATATTTACCGGTGATTGGTTTTCATCGCCCGCTCGACCTCGCGCTTGCCTTCGCGGTCTTTGATGGTGTCACGCTTGTCGTGCTCGGCCTTGCCCTTGGCCAGCGCGATTTCACATTTGATTTTGCCGGCTTTCCAGTGCAGATTGAGCGGCACCAGGGTGTAGCCTTTTTGCTCGACCTTGCCAATCAAACGCTTGATTTCCTCCTTGTGCATCAGGAGTTTCTTGGTGCGCTGCTTGTCGGGGCTGATGTGGGTGGAAGCGGTGCCCAGCGGGTTGATCTGCAGACCGATGACAAACAGCTCGCCGTTGCGAATGACCACGTAACCGTCGGTGATCTGCACCTTGCCTTCACGCAGCGACTTGACCTCCCAGCCTTCGAGCACCAGGCCGGCTTCAAAGCGCTCTTCGAAAAAATAGTTGTAGGCCGCCTTCTTGTTGTCGGCAATGCGGGAAGCGGTGTCAGGTTTCTTGGCCATAAGGTAAAAATCAGGTGGTGATCCAGGGGAGAGAGGGTGCCGGGCCGGTCAATTATTGACTGCGGGCGCGTGCCATTTTTTGCGCCACTTCTTGGCCCAGTTCAATCACGGCCATGGCATAGTAGCTGCTCCAGTTGTAGCGCGTGATGGCATAGAAATTTTCAGTGCCAGCCACGTAGCTGGGGGGTTCATCGCCATTTTGCAACTCCACCAGCGCCAGCGGGCGGGGGTGTTGCAGGGCGGCGCCTTCAAGCACGGCGCCGTGGGCGACAAAGCTTTCGACGCTGAAGGTGGGCCGGATGTCGTTTGCCAGCAGTGCAGGCAGGTTCAGCGTCGCGCTATCAAAACGCACCGCGTAATGGGTCGGCAGGCCGACTTGCCAGTGAAAGGCCTTGAAATAGTTGGCGACCGAACCGATGGCGTCGGCCGCGCTGTTGAACAGGTCCACCCGGTCATCGCCGTCAAAGTCAATCGCGTATTTCACCCAGCTCGACGGCATGAATTGTGCCATGCCCATGGCCCCGGCAAAACTGCCCAGGGGAGTCAGCGGGTCCACACCCGTTCGGTGGGTCAGGCTCAAAAACTGTTCCAGCTCGGCCTTGAAGAACTCGCTGCGGGCTGCCGCACGGGGGTGGTTGGCCGGAAAATCAAAAGCCAGTGTGCTCAACGTGTCAATGACCCGAAAACTGCCCATCTGCTGACCATAAATGGTCTCCACCCCGATGATGCCGACGATGATCTCCGCAGGCACGCCAGTCTGCTGTTGCGCCCGCGCCAGCGTCTCCCGGTTGTCTTGCCAGAACTGGACGCCGGCCTTGATGCGCACCGGGTCGATGAAGCGGCTGCGGTAAAGCTGCCAGTTTTTAGGCGTGCCCGGCGGCGGTGGCTGGATGTATTTGGCCACTTGCGGCAAGTAGCGGGCTTGGCCAATGGTCAGGCGCACCCAATCAGGCGGCAGATCGCGGCGTGCCGCGATGTCATCGGCGGCCAGCATGGCGTCAGCCCGCTGCGCATAGCTTGGCCCTGCCAGCGCGGGCTGTCGTCTGGCCGCCTGGGCGAGGGCCAGGTGGCGCTGATGAATGGCCGTTTTCGCCTGCTTTGTCTTGTGTGCCGTCTTGATAATTTTTGACGTCGGCGCGGCGTTCAGGACAATCGCCTCAGGCTTAGAGTCATTCAGGGCTCTAGCCCCCGTCGATAGGGCGTAAGCAGCTATAAAAAATGTAGCATAAAAAAGAAGCTTTGAAGTCACGGGGGCCAGTGCAGTAGTTTGAATTCACTTTGCAGTGTAGCGAGGCGGCTGTGCTGGGCAGTGGCTATTCGGCGGCAAATGACAATTGCATATTTCAGCCTATCGTGGACAGCGTTTCAGACTGAACGTGGACGCGATTTCAGCGCCATCGTGGACGATTGTGGGGGGGGGATAAGCGCGCACATCATCTTCCAAGTCAGTCCGACTGGTCAAGGCAGCCAATCAGGCGAAGTCACCAACTTGCCGGAACTGGTGTGGTCGTTGGGTGCCGCGCGCGAGTCAATGCACGGGAACCGCGCCAACACTGGCGCTTCGGGCAAAAAAATCCCAGCCCATACACGAGGTGCTGGCCACGGATTCTCACCGCCGCTCGGTGGAAACAAAAAATCGGTCGCGCACCGACGCACTGCTGCGCGACCTGCTTTACGCGCCGTCTGGCGAGCGGATGTACCGGGGGGCCATGCAAAGCGGGTCGGACATCGCACTAGCCTTGTACGAGGAACGTGCCAAAACATTGGGCGCGGCCTTTGACGCACACCCCAAACGGTTCAAACGCAACTGCCCTCAACTTCCCAAGTTGCCCGTCGCTGTCTGGATCAATTCACCGAAAAGGAGTTCGACCTCAGTAAGAAACCACTCGATTGCACCCTAAATTAATGTGTTCCGGTGTCTCAAAGTCGTTGACAAATTCCGGCCATGGGGTATTGGCGTGTGCTCAAACATTGGGCAGGTGTGACGCAAATAGTTGAGGTCTTGCCGTATACTGTATATAAAAGCAGTAATTCATGAGCCTCGTCACAATCCCGCTTGACCAACCCGTCGCACTCTCGTTGATCACAACCATGGTCAGTGTGTTGCCGTGCCGGGTGGCTGCGGGCTTTCCATCGCCAGCCGAAGACCATGCGGTGCAGCGTGTTGACTTGATGGCGCAGTTGATCAAACACCCGCAGGCCACCTTTTTACTGCGTGTGCGCGGTGAATCTATGAAGGACGCTGGCATTTTTGACAATGATGTCGTGCTGGTTGATCGTGCCATCACGGCGCGTTCTGGTCACATCGTCATTGCCATGGTTGACGGAGAGTTTGTCTGCAAGACCCTGTGGCAGCGATCCGGACGCATGAAACTCAAGGCTGCAAATGTGACCTTTCCAGACATCAACCCGGCCGACGGTCAAACCGTCGAGATTTGGGGTGTGGTAGTCGCATCCATCAAGCAATTCAGAGTCTGATGATGCGTTCAAGAAATCAGCGTCCACACGAATCGAATGATGTGCAAATTTATGATTACCCAATGCACCTGCGTCAAGCCATTGAAGACTTACCGCACGCGCCCGGTGTTTATGTGTTTCATGGGGAAGAGGGTGACTTGCCTGTGTACATTGGAAAAAGTGTTGACCTTCGCAGCCGGGTACTGTCGCACCTTCGGACGGTAAAAGAAGCTCGCATGTTGCGTCAAACCCGGCGCATTAGCCATATTCGCACAGCAGGCGAAATTGGCGCACTGCTGCTTGAAGCCAGCATGATCAAACAACAGCAACCCCTACATAATAAAAAACTGCGCCGAAATCGACTCCTTTATTCTTTCAAAATGAAGAATAATGTCCCCACCATCGTGGATTCCAGAGAGATCAATTTTGCGCAGGAAGCTGACTTGCATGGGCTGTTTGCCAGCAGACACGCGGCGCTGGAAGGATTGCGCAAGATTGCGGATGACCAGCAACTTTGCTATGGGGCCTTGGGTTTGGAGAAACTTCAACCCGGCAAACCCTGCTTTCGTGCCATGTTGCACCAGTGCGCCGGTCTATGTCGAGGCAGCGAGAGCATCCAAACCCACCATGACAGGTTGCTCATGAGCCTGCAGGTATTCAAGGTTATGTGTTGGCCCTATCCGGGTGCGGTGGGGCTGATGGAGCGTTTTGAGGACATCGACCAAATTCATGTGATTAACAACTGGTGCTATTTGGGCAGCGTCAGCGAGATGGATAAAGCCAAAGAACTCAGTGTTCAAGCCATTGGTTTTGATGCGGATGGGTACAAAATTTTGTGCAAACCCATGCTCAGCGGCAAAGTTGAAATTGTGGTGCTGTAGCGCAACAAGGATTGGGCCATGTACGCCTTGATCGACGGCAATAATTTCTATGTCAGCTGCGAGAGGGTGTTTCGCCCCAGTTTGAATGGCCGACCGGTAGTGGTGCTGTCCAACAACGATGGCTGCGCGATTGCCAGGTCAAACGAAGCAAAAACGCTCGGCATCAAGATGGGCGCACCCTGGTTTCAAATTCGTCATTTTGAGGAATCAGACGGACTGGTCGCGTTGTCGGCCAATTTTGCGCTTTACGGCGATATGAGTGACCGCATGATGAGTCTGGCTGCTGGCTTGGGACACCGCCAAGAGGTGTATTCAATTGACGAGTCGTTCGTTGATCTGACCGGCATCACGGGCGACATGACCTTGCGCAGTCGCAAAATCCGTTGCCGCATCCTTAAATGGATCGGTATTGCCTGCGGCATCGGGATTGGCCCGACCAAGACCCTGGCCAAGCTGGCTAATCACATTTCCAAGACAGCAGAACGTAAACCGGGCAGTTACCCTGAACATCACGCCCAAGTCTGTAATCTTGGTGATTTGGAGCCAATGGAGCGCGATGCATTGATGCTGGCCACGGAGGTCGGTGAAGTCTGGGGCGTAGGCAGACGCATCGGTGAGCAACTCAAGGAGGCTGGCATCCACACCGTTCTCGACCTGGCGCGACTTGATCCTGTTATGGTCAAACGCCGCTGGTCAGTTGTGCTGGAGCGAACCGTTTGTGAACTGCAGGGCACCGACTGCATTGGTTTGGAGCACGAGCCACCGGCGAAACAGGAGATTGCCTGCACGCGCAGCTTTGGCCATGCGGTGCTTGACTTGTCCTCACTACAAGAGGCGGTGACGGAGTATGCCAGTCGGGCTGCACAAAAATTGCGTCTGCAAAACGGCCATGCCGGACAAGTTCTGACGTTCATCCGCACCAGCCCCTTTCGGACACAAGACTTGCAGTATTCGCGCTCAACGGTGGTTCCGCTCAGGCGACCCAGCAATGACAGTCGTGACATCAGCCAAGCAGCACTGCTGGGCTTGCAGGCGATCTACCGACCTGGGTACCGATATGCCAAGGCAGGCGTGATGCTGCTTGATCTGCGGCCCGCTGATTTAGTCCAGCAGGAATTGGCACTTGATGACGATGTTGCAGACCCTGGAGGAAGTCGGCTGATGCAGGCACTGGATGCAGTGAATCAGCGGTTCGGACGAAACACAGTGGCCCTGGCCAGCGCAGGCCTGGCGGGCGAAAAGCGGCAGTGGCGCATGAAACAGGAGCGGCGCACGCCTGGGTACACCACGGACTGGGATGGTCTGGCGTTGGTGAGGGCCTGAGCCATGAGCCGCCAGCAAGTGTCCCTCAAACGGATTCACACCCAGCGATTGCGCAAGGTGTACCGATCTGCTGGTTAGCCGTATCAAGAAGTGGTGGAGGTCGAACTATTGGCTGCGGGTTGCCGCGCGGGGGTGGTTGGCCGGAAAATCAAAAGCCAGGGTGCTCAACGCGTCGATGACCCGAAAGCTGCCCATCTGCTGACCATAAATGGTCTCCACCCCGATGATGCCGACGATGATCTCGGCGGGCACGCCAGTCTGCTGTTGCGCACGCGCCAGCGTCTCCCGGTTGTCTTGCCAGAACTGGAAGCCGGCCTTGATGCGCACCGAATCGATGAAGCGACTGCGGTAAAGCTGCCAGTTTTTAGGCGTGCTCGGCGGCGGTGGCTGGATGTATTTGGCCACTTGCGGCAAGTAGTGGGCTTGGCCAATCGCCTGGCCGCCTCGGTGAGGGCCAGGTGGCGCTGATGAATGGCCGCTTTCGCCCGCTTTGTCGTGTGTGCCGTTTTGATAATTTTTGACGTCGGCACGGCGTTCAGGACAATCGCCTCAGGCTTAGAGCCATTCAGGGCTCTAGCCCCCGTCGATAGGGCGTAAGAAGCTATAAAAAATGTAGTAAAAAAATTGCGCTCACCTGGGCCATTGCAGTCGTTTGAATTCACGTTGCAGGGTGGCGATGCGGTTGTGCTGGGCGCCGGGTGGCGCATAGCGCAGCGCTTCCAGGCGCAGCAGCCAGTTGCTGATGCGCGGGACGGCGGGGTGCTCGGGGCCGAGCTGGGCGCGCAATTGCTCGGCCATGCGGCGCGGCGGGCTGCTCGGGGCTAGTCGGACACCCGCCTTTTGCAGACCCTTGGCTGCCTGCGCCAGCAGGCGCAGCCACGGGTCCTGGCGCTTGCGCTCCCACAGGGTCCAGGCTGCGCCGCCCAGGCTGGCCAGCACCCCGATGCCGAGCAGCAGGTAGACCAGGTCTTCCCAGCTCGGCGACTCAAAGCCCAGATTTTTGAGCAGCTTGAGCTGATTGCGCTGCGTGTAGTTCAGCACCGACTGGTTCCAGCGGTTGTTGATGGCATCCCACACGGCGCGCAGGTTGAGCGCCAGCGCCGGGCTGACATTGCCGAGCAAGGCCTCGGCGATAACGCCACGCGGCGCCTGCAGGCGTTGCAAGCTGCCAATTCGCCCCGGCGCCACGGCGGCGGTGGGGTCCACGCGCACCCAGCCACGCCCGTTCAGCCAGACTTCGGCCCAGGCGTGGGCGTCGCTCTGGCGCACGGTCCAGAAACCGTCGACGGCATTTTGTTCACCGCCCTGGTAGCCGGTGACGACGCGCGCGGGCAGATTGAGCGCACGCAGCAGGATGACGAAGCTGGACGCGATGTGCTCGCAAAAGCCCTCTTTGCGGTCAAACCAGAATTCGTCAGCGCTGTCGCGGCCATATACGCCGGGCTCCAGGGTGTAGACGTAGCCGCCCGTGCGCAGGCGCTGCAGCAGCGCCGCCACTAACTGGGTGCCGTCGTCTGCGGCATAACGCGGGTCGCGCCGCAGCTCGGCGGCCAGTTGCAGCGTGCGCGGGTTGAAGCCGGTCGGTAGTTCCAGATAGTCTTGCAGACCCGCCACCTGGCGCAGCGGGCCGTGGCTGAAGTCGGGGTAGCTGCTGGCCGTGTAGCGCAGCAGGTCGGTGATCGGGCGCTCCACCTGCCATTGCAACTCGGTCGTCATGCGGGCCTCGAAGCCCGCCAACTCCGGTGCGTTCGGCGTGGCGTCCAGCAGCAGCAACCAAGGGTGCTGATTAGGCTCCAGAGTCACCTGGTAGTTGACCGGCGCGCCCTGCACCTGCAGATTGGCCAGCGGCCGCAGCCGTGCCGACAGCCCGGAGCGCAGCGGTTGCCAGCTGCGCCCGTCAAAGCTTGAGAGCACCGGCCCGCGAAAATAAAGGTCCGACTGACGGGGCGGCGCGCCATCAAAGCGGATACGCATGGCAATGCTGTCATCGAGGGCCAGGCTGGCGATATTGCCGACCTGCATCGTGGCCGACAAGCCGCTACGCCCACTCATGGCGTCGCTGGGCACGCCCCACAGTGGCGCCAGACGCGGAAACAGCAAAAAAAGCAGCACCATGATCGGCGCGCCGAGCAGGGTCATTGATGCTGCGATGCGGGCCGATTGCAACAAAGGCGGCCTGCCCACCGGCATATGGGCATTGACCAGGGCGGTCAGCAGGCCCAGCAGCGCGATCAGCATGGCGCCCGCGGTCAGCAGTGACTGTGAAAAGAAGAAGTTGCTCAGCATCATGAAGAAGCTGAGGAAAAACACCACGAACGCATCACGGCGGGCGCGCAGTTCGAGCGTCTTCAAGGCCAACAGCACCATGATCAGGGTCAGGCCGGCATCGCGCCCGAGCAGGGTCTTGTGGGTGAACAGCGTGGCGCCCACGGTCAGCACCAGCAGCACCCACAGCCACCAGCGCGCGGGCAGCGGCCGCACGGTCAGGGCCAGCCAGCCGCGCCACAGCATGACCGCGCCGCTGAGCAGACTGCACCACAGCGGCAAATGACTCACTTGCGGCAACGCCACCCAGGCGATCACCCCCAGCATGAACAAGGTGTCGCGGCTGTCGCGCGGCAGCAGGCGCAGGTGATGGAGCGGGTTCAGCATGGCAGCGGGTCTGGGCTCAGCACAGCGCCAGCGCTTGCAGGCAGCGGCGTTGGTGCGTCTCGCCGTGGCTGGGTTTTATTTCCAGACCAGCCAGGCGCAAGCCGTAATCGAGCCCCTGCTGCTCGGCCAGCAGCACCCAGGCGCACAGGCGCGACAACTGTTGCTCCGGCTGGGGCAGGCCGGTTTGCTGCGGCTCCAGCCACAGTTCGTGGCGTTGCACCTGCTGCGTGTCACGGCTGACCAGTTCATTGGCCCGGGCGGCTTTTTTCCAGACCACCAGCTTCAGCGGGTCGCCACGGCGGTAGGCGCGGATGCCATCGTAGTCACCGCTGCCGGGTGCTGGCGCCGCGGCGGCATCACCCGCGCGGGGCTGACCCAGTGGCAAGGGTGGCGCATGGGGTTCGGGGGCCGGGTAGACCAACACCTGGGCGGCCGGTCGCCAGACCGTCCAGACCCGAAACGTGCCGAGTGGAAAGCGGGTTTCAGCCGTCAGCGCGGGAACGCGGTGCAGGCCGCGCCGTGGCGGCTTGAAGGCCACATGCACCGTGGCGCTCGCTTGCGCCGGCACATCAGTCCAGCTCCACTGGTTCGAGCCCAGCAACGCCAGCCCAATCCCAAACCGGGTGCTTGGGCGCTTATTCTCCAGATTTATGCCAATAATGGCTGTA
>JANYHL010000060.1 GCA_025359085.1 Gammaproteobacteria bacterium | reverse complement strand
GCGGTGGCCGTTTTTGGTGCGATCTGCCTCGCACTGATCGCCTGGCGCTATACAGAGACTCTGGCGCAGAAGAACTGGCAGGCATTGCAGCCAAGCACCCTGGGGCGCACCTGGCTGACGATTGTGCGCAACCCGACTTTTGTGGCGTACTCGGCGCTGTCAGCGGCCTCGTACGGCGGCTTGTTCACGTTTTTGGCGGCGTCTTCTTTTGCCTTTATCCAGGTGCTGGGCTGGCGCACTGCCGAGTACGGGCTGCTGATGTTCTCCAATGCGTTGGCGTATCTGCTGGGTACCTTTTTGTGCCGTTACTGGCTGGCGCGTTTCGGCGTGCGCCGGGCGGTGGCGTGGGCGGGTGCTCTGTCGCTGAGCGGGGGCAGTCTGATGGGCGTCATGGCGCTGGCCGGGCTGCACAAGGGATGGGCCCTCATGCTGCCGCAGTACCTGTTCATGCTCGGCCATGGGGTGCACCAGCCGTGCAGCCAGAGCGGCGCGGTCGGGCCGTTCCCGCAGGCCGCTGGTGCGGCATCCGCCTTGAACGGTTTTTTGATGATGATCACCGCCTTTGCCATGGGCGGCTGGTTAGGGGGCCACATGGATGGCACGGTGCGGCCACTGGCTTTCGGCATATGGTTCTGGAGCGTGCTGATCGCGCTGGCGGCGTGGACGCTGGTACAACGACAAGGCCCACATGAAGAACACTGAGCACCCGGCACCCCCTCTTCGCCCGCCGCCCCGGCCGCGTTACCTGGCCCTGGCAGGCCCCACCGCCTCCGGTAAAACCGCGGCCGCCCTGGCGATTGCGCGCCGGCATGACGTCGAGATCATCAGCGTCGACTCGGCGCTGGTCTACCGCGGCATGGACATTGGCACGGCCAAGCCCACTGCCGCAGAGCTGGCCGCCGTGCCGCACCACCTGATCAATATCCGCGACCCGCTGCAGGCCTACAGCGCCGCCGAGTTTGTGGCCGACGCCCAGGCCCTGATCGCCGACATCACGGCGCGCGGCAAGCTGCCGCTGCTGGTGGGCGGCACCATGCTGTATTTCAAAGCATTATTGGAAGGCCTGGACCCGATGCCCAAGGCCGACCCGGCCACGCGCGCCGCGATCGCTCGGCAAGCCGCCGAACAAGGCTGGCCCGCGCTACACGCCGCCCTGGCCGAGGTGGACCCGGTGACGGCGGCCCGCCTGCACCCGGCGGATTCGCAACGCATTGCCCGCGCGTTGGAGGTCTACCGGCTGTCGGGGCAGCCGCTGTCGTCCTTTCATACTACTAAATTAATAGCTACTCATGCAGATAATACGGGGGCTGCAAGCCAAAAAGATATAAATTATCTGGCAAATAAGCGCTTGCTGATTTCACTCGAACCGCACAACCGGGCCTGGCTGCACCAGCGCATTGCCGAGCGCTTTGATGCCATGCTGGCAGCCGGTTTCATGGCCGAGGTGCAAGCCTTGCGCGCACGCGGCGACCTGTATGCCGACTTGCCCGCGATGCGCTGCGTCGGTTACCGGCAAGCCTGGCAAGCGCTGGACGGCCTGTGGCCGATGGGTGAGCTGCGCGACAAAGGCATCTGTGCCACGCGCCAGCTCGCCAAACGCCAACTGACCTGGCTGCGATCAAGCCTTGAGCGCCGCGTGGTGGCCTGTGATGCGCCCGATGCGCTCGACCAGGTGCTGGCGCTGGCACGCGACTTCGCACCAGCCAGCCGCCCACCGTTACGCGAGAACACGCCATGAGTCTGGTCGTCACCGATCTGGCCAAGCACTACGGTGAGGTGCCGGTGTTTGCCAACGTGTCGCTGAGCGTGGCGGAAGGCGAGTTTGTGGCCATCGTCGGGGAATCGGGCGTGGGCAAATCGACCCTGCTCAATTGCCTGGCTGGGCTGGACCAGTGGGACAGCGGCTCGGTCGTGCTCGACGAGCTTGATCTGGGCCGCTTGAACGACGACCAACTGGCGCGCCTGCGGCGCGAGAAGATCGGCTTTGTGTTTCAGGCATTTCATGTGCTGCCGCACCTGGATGTGGCGCAAAACGTGGCGCTGCCCTTGATGCTGCTGGGCCGCCGCGACGATGCCCGGGTGCAGGCCATGCTCGACGCCGTGGGCTTGAGCGGCCTGGGCGCGCGGCTGCCGCAGCAGCTCAGTGGCGGCCAGCTGCAGCGCGTGGCGATTGCCCGGGCGCTGGTGCATGGCCCGAAGCTGCTGCTGGCCGACGAGCCCACCGGCAACCTGGACCCGAGCACAGCGGCCAAGGTGATGGACGCCTTGATCGAGCAGGCGCGCCAACAGCACGCCTCGCTGGTGCTGGTGACTCACTCGCAAGCGGCGGCCACCCGCGCCGACCGGGTGCTGCGGCTCGCTGCCGATGGGCTGTTCGATCCCGACTGATTCCTGCCCGCGCAGGCTTTAACGGGCGTACTCGTCCAGCCCCACCATCCCTATTTTTTGCAGCCCGGTCTGTTGCGAGACCGTCAGCACCGCGGCCACCGTGTCGTACTTGGCGCTGCGGTGCGCCCGGATGTGAATCTCGGGCTGCTCGCTCAGTTGTGCTGCCGCTTGCAGCCGCTGCGTGAGTTCGGCGCGACCGGCAACAGGCTCACCGTTCCATAGCAACTGGTTCTGGGCGGTGATCTCGATCTTGACCACCAGCGGCTCGGTCGTCATGGCGGGCGTCAGGCCGACCGCCATTTCCATATTGACCGAGTGCAACTGGATCGGGATGGTGATGATGAGCATCACCAGCAGCACCAGCAACACGTCGATCAGCGGCGTGATGTTCATACCCGAAGTGACATCGAGTTCTGTCGGGTCAGAAGTCTCGTCAAAGTCAATTGCCACGGGGCGGCTCCGTCACAAAACCAATGCGCGTGAGGTCGGCCTGCTGGCAGGCATACAGCACCCGCGCCACCGCCTCAAAGTCGGAGCGGGCATCGGCCCGGATACGAACCTCGGGTTTGGGCGTTTGCCTGGCAATTTGCGTGAGCCTGTGTTGCAGGCTTTGCGCGTCAGGCAGACGCGCATCAAACCAGTAGGTGCCGCCACGGGCATCAACCGAGATCACCACGGTCTGCGGCTGGCTCTGCTGCAACTGGTTCGCTTCTCGGGGCAAGCGCACGGCCACCGAGGTGTTGATGACCGGAATCGTGATCAAAAAAATAATCAACAGCACCAGCATCACATCCACCAGCGGCGTGGTGTTGATCTCCGACAGAACGGCGTCGTCCTCGCCCTCCTCACGGTAGCTGATCGCCATGGCTCAGACCACCTGGCTGGCGCTAGCGGCGGCGCGCTGGCTCTTGTCGATTTCCACCAGCAGCAGCGTGTGCAGCTCGGAGCCGAACCCCTTGACCGCGTGCAGCGTGACCCGGTTGCGCCGCACCAGCCAGTTGTAGCCCAGCACCGCGGGCACCGCTACCGCCAGACCCAGCGCCGTCATGATCAGCGCCTCCCCCACCGGCCCGGCTACTTTTTCAATCGAGGCCTGGCCTGAGACACCAATCGTCACCAGCGCGTTGTAAATGCCCCAGACGGTGCCGAACAGCCCGACAAACGGCGCGGTGGACCCCACCGTGGCCAGCACCGACAGACCTTCCTGGCTGCGCATTTGCAGTGTGCCTACCGAGCGCACGATGTCCTGGCTGAGCCAGCTGTTCATGTCCACTTGGCCCGCCAGGCTGTAATAGCGGCGCGCCGCCTCCAGCGCCGACTCGGCGATGAAGCGAAAGGGACTGGCTTTACTCAAACCCTCGACGCGCTTGTTCAAAGCGTCAGCGCTGGCAAAGGCCTTCTTCGCCGCCCGCGCCTGGGCGTTGAGTCGGCCTTGCGCCAGCAGCTTGGCAATGATGAAGTACCAGCTGAGCAAGGACATCAGCGCCAGCAGCAGCAGCGTCGTGCGCGCCACCAGGTCGCCCTGCGCCCACACCGAGCGCATGCCATAGGGATTGGCCACGGGCTCGCTGGCGGGTGGGGCAATCGTCGGGGCTGCCATGGGGGGCCGCGCGGCGACGGCGGAGGCCATGGGGACGTCATGGGCGGCAGAGGCTGCGGGCGCCTCGGGCGCCGCGGCGGGTTGCGCCTGTGCCAGACCCCCGGCAGCGAGTGCCAGTGTCAACGAGAGCAGCCAGGCCGGGGCACGTCGGGTCATGAGATTTTTTGGGGGCATGGTGGCTTCCTGAGTTTTTTGAGAAAACGGGTGAAAAAGTAACCCATGTTGCGGCGCTGGTGCGGAGTGCTATTTGCACTTGTCGCGCGCGGCCGCGAGCGGGAGGGTGATGAGGTTGAGCAGGCTGCCGCTGGCGTTGGATGCCAGGCAATCGGGCTTGTCCGCCGCCGACACACCCTCGGCAAATCGGTCGCGCCGCTGGCCGCCGTTGAGTTGCTCGTTGGCCAGTTCGGCCAGACTGCGTTGACGCGATGGGTTGTACATGTGGGGGTACAGGCCCAATGGCGACTTGGCAGCGGCCGGCGCCGCTGACCCACCACTGGCACCCGTGGGCGGCTGCGGCGTTGCGGGCCCGTGCTCTAGCGACGTGATGGCAGCCGACCGCGCCGGTGTGGCAGTTGGGGCAGGGGCGGCTGAAGGGACCGCAGCTGTTGCTGTTGCTGTTGCTGTTGCTGTTGCTGGTGCTGGTGCTGGTGCTGGTGCTGGTGCTGGTGCTGGTGCTGGTGCTGGTGCCGGTGCAGGTGCCGGTGCAGGGTCGGCTGCGGCCGCTGGCGCTGGCTCCGGCGCTGGCGCAAGAACTGGCTCCAGGGCGGGTGTCGGTGCGGGCTCCAGCTTCGACTCAGGGAGAATGGGCGGTGCGATTTTCGCCGGCTCGGGTACTGGCATCGGCGGCGCTGGCACGGGCACAGGCGGCGATTTGACCAGCAACGGTGGCGGCTCCGGCGCTTTGTCTGGCGGCAGTTCGATCGCCCTGGGCACGGCGGCCACCGGTTCAGGCGCAGCCTTGGGCGGGAGCACTGGCGTGCGCATGGGCACGGTGATACGGGTCGGCGCGGGTGTCGGTGTTGGCGGCTTTTCGCGCAGCAAGGTGATCGGCGCCAGATACTGCACCACGTTGCGCACCGTGTGCATCACCGGCGTCGACTGCAACACAAGCCACAAGAGCGCGAGGTGCAAGACTCCCGCCGTCATCACGGCAGGCATCGACAGGCGTGGCCTGGGCAGCAGACTCCTGGCCAGTGGGTTGACCAGGCTCACGGCGATGACTGCAAGATTGGACAATCGATCATGATGACTATCTTACTTGGAGCCGCACACCCGAGTGGCCTGCATTCAATCAATCGACAAACAAGCTGCGCTGCCTATAATTTGGAGGCTTCAAAGATCACCCCGAACCGACCGGAGGCAAGATGCAGAAAAATCAAAGTTCGCGCGGCCACATCGCGTGTGTCATGCTTGCCGTATTAATGTGGGGGGCGTCCAGCGCGATGGCGGCGGACAAGACCGGGCGCGAGGTGGTGGAACAGGTTTGCGTGGCGTGCCACGGCACGGGCAAGGATGGCGCGCCTATGATCGGCGACGTCGGCGCCTGGACCCAGCATGCCAAACAGGGCTTGGGCAAGCTTGCCGAGCACGCCATTTCAGGCATCGGAAAAATGCCGGCGCACGGCGGGCAGCCCGCCCTGAGCGACCTGGAAATCAGCCGGGCGATTGCCTACATGGTCAGTTTCGGCCATGCCGTCGATCCCACCCAACCGTATGCGTCGCCGCGCACGGTCAACCCCGAGCAACTGGTGCAAGATCACTGCCTGATCTGCCACGGTCCCGGCCTGAATGGCGCACCCCGCGCCAACGACTTCGCTGACTGGAAGCCGCGTCTGCAAGTCGGGGTCGAAGGTCTGGTGCACTCGGCCATCAGCGGCCAC
The DNA here is from genome assembly GCA_025359085.1 of Gammaproteobacteria bacterium. Lineage (GTDB taxonomy): Bacteria > Pseudomonadota > Gammaproteobacteria > Burkholderiales > Burkholderiaceae_C > Rhodoferax. The sequence continues at coordinate 44,344 of JANYHL010000060.1, read as the reverse complement.
AAGGCGATGCCAGCGCGCGCCGGACTGAACAACCTGAGCGATACCGACGTGCGCAATGCCGTCATTTTCATGATCGTGCAAAGCGCGACCTCGCAGGCCAAATAGACACCCTGTGAACATTCTGCTGCAGTTATTGTCGGCAACCCAAGGCCGGGCCCCTAAGTCTCAAAACCGTGCCTGAACTCTGCCATCCTTTCACCCTGCGCGTCTATTGGGAAGACACCGACGCGGGCGGCGTGGTTTTTTATGCCAATTACCTCAAATTTTTCGAGCGCGCGCGCACCGAGTGGCTGCGCGCCCTGGGCGTGGAACAAAGCACCTTGCAGGCGCAAACCGGCGCCATTTTTGTGGTGGCCGATGTGCAATTGCGCTACCTCGCTCCCGCCAAGCTGGACGACTTGATCCAGGTGACGGTCAAGGTGGTGACGCAGCGCCAGGCATCGATGCAGCTGGCGCAACAGGCCTGGCGCGGCGACACGCTGCTGGCGCAGGGGCTGATCCGCGTGGGCTGCGTGCAGGCGGCCAGTTTGCGGCCGCGGCGGATGCCAGAGCAGGTGTTGGCGGCGCTGGCCGCCGAGGTGCCTCACCCACACCAAGCGGGCGGCGCCGGGCAAGATCGAGGCCCGCAAAGCGCTCCTCAGGTTGCAGTTGGCAATCTCGCCGGTGCTTGAACGTTCACCCCTTTTTTGTCACATCTATTGATGTTCGAGCTGCTGAAAACCTTCTCCTGGCAAGAGTTGCGCCAACACCCCTGGCGCAACGCGGCGGCCGTGGTGGCGGTGATGCTGGGGGTGGCGCTGGCGTTTTCGGTGCAGCTGATCAACGCCTCGGCGCTGGACGAGTTCTCGCAGGCGGTGCGTTCGGTCAACGGCCAGCCCGACCTGGAACTGCGCAGTGTGCAGGGCAGCTTTGACGAGGCGCTGTTTGCCCGGGTGGCGCGCCATCCCCAGGTCAAATTGGCCAGCCCGGTGCTGGAGCTGGGCAGCTACGCGCTGACGCCCGACGGGCGCCGCGCCGCCTTGCGCGTGCTGGGCATCGACGCGCTGGTGGTGCCGTTAGTGGCGCCTGACCTGACGCCGCTGCCGTTAAAAAATGCCGACCGGCTGGCGCTGTTTGCGCCCGACACGGTGTTTTTGAACGCCGCCGCGCAAAAAAATGCGCAGGGCGCGCTGCTGCAGCTGCAAAGCGGCCTGCAGATGCACGCGGTCACGGTGGCGGGCAGCGTGCGCGCAGGCGGGGCCGCCTTGGCGGTGATGGACATTGGCGCGGCGCAAGCCTTGTTTGGCAAGCAAGGGCAGCTCACCCGCATCGACCTGCGGCTGCAGGCGGGGGTGGATGCGGGCGCCTTCCTGCGCGAGCTGCAAAGCGCGCCGGACTGGCCACCGGGCCTGAGCTTGACGCCGCCCGGCGACGCGCAGTCGCAAGCGCAGGACCTGTCGCGCGCCTACCGTGTCAACCTCAGCGTGCTGGCTTTGATTGCGCTGTTTACCGGGGCGTTTTTGGTGTTCTCGGTGCTGTCCTTGAGCGTGGCCAAGCGGGCACAGCAGTTTGCCTTGCTGGCGGTGCTGGGTCTGAGCGCGCGCAAGCGGCTGGCGCTGGTGCTGTGGGAGTCGCTGGCGCTGGGCGTGGTCGGCAGCGCGGCCGGTATTGCACTGGGCACGGCCTTGGCCGCGCTGGCACTGCGCCTGCTGGGCGGCGACCTGGGCGGCGGCTTTTTTGCCGGGGCCTCACCCCCGTTGCAGTGGAGCGGCGGGGCCGCGCTGGGTTACGGCGCCTTGGGGCTGCTGGCCGCCTTGGTCGGCGGCTGGTGGCCGGCGCGGCGGGCGCAGGGCCTGCCGCCGGCGCAAACGCTCAAAGGGCTCGACAGCACCCAGGGAGCCCGCCACAGCCATTGGATTAGTATTGTTTTAATAGCTGCTGGTGCCCTGTTGACAAGGGCTCCGGCTGTTTTTGGCATACCGCTGGCAGCTTACATGTCGGTCGGCTTGCTGCTGGTGGGCGGCATCACGGCGCTGCCCTGGCTGATTGGCGTGCTGCTGGACCGGCTGGCCCCAAGGGTGGCGCGCCACACCTTGGCGCTGCTGGCGGTGGAGCGCGCGCGGCGCCAGCGCGAGTCGGCGGCGGTGGCGGTCAGTGGCGTGGTGGCCTCGCTCAGCCTGGCGGTGGCGCTGACGGTGATGGTGGCGAGCTTTCGGGAATCGGTGACGGTGTGGCTGGACCGCGTACTGCCCGCTGACCTTTATGTGCGCAGTTCCCGAACCTTGAGCGCCAGCGACACGGTCTACTTCACGCCCGAATTCGTGCGTGCCACCCGCCAGTTGCCTGGGGTGCAAAAGGTGCAGACGCAACGGCTGGTGTCGCTCAAGCTGGACCCGGCGCAGCCGCCGGTGGCGTTGATCGCGCGCGACCTGGCTGACCCGGCGCGCAGCCTGCCGCTGGTGGGCGATGCCCTGCCGGTGCCGCTTGGGCAGATCGGCATCTATGTGAGCGAGGCGATGGTGGATCTGCATGGCGCTCGCCGGGGCACGGTGTTTGCCCCGCTTTCAGCATCATTCAGGGCGCTAGCCACCGTGGACAGTAAACATACAGCTATATTTTTTGTAGCAGGCGTGTGGCGTGACTACGCCCGCCAAAGTGGCGCCATCGCGATTGACCAGCGCGTGTTCGAGCGCCTCACCGGCGACCGGCGCGCCAACGACCTGGCGCTCTGGCTGAACAAGCCGGCAGACGCCGGGGCGGTGCAGCAAGCGGTGCGGGCGCTGGCCGATCAGGGCGTTGCGGTGGCGGCCGCGCAGGGGGCTCTGGCCGGGCGCACGGGCAACGCCAGCGAGTTGCTCGAATTTGGCACCGCCAGCCAGATACGAAGCACCTCGCTGCGCATCTTTGACCGCAGTTTTGCGGTGACCTACTGGCTGCAAGCGGTGGCGATTGCGATTGGCTTGTTCGGGGTGGCGGCCAGCTTCAGCGCCCAGGTGCTGTCGCGGCGCAAGGAATTTGGCCTGCTGGCGCATCTGGGGCTGACGCGCCGCCAGATTCTGCAGTTGGTCGCGTTGGAAGGCAGCGCCTGGACCAGCGTGGGCGCCATCGCCGGGCTCGGCCTGGGGCTGGCGGTGTCGGTGGTGCTGGTGCATGTGGTGAACCCGCAAAGCTTTCACTGGACCATGGAGCTGATGCTGCCCTGGGGCCGCCTGCTGCTGCTGTGCCTGGCCGTGGTGCTGGCGGGCACCGTCACCGCCTGGCTGGCCGGCCGTGCGGCGGCGGGCCGGGACGCGGTGCTGGCGGTGAAAGAGGATTGGTGAGGCGAGTGGCTGCCCGCAGGCACGCCCCCAATTATTCAACCCCAAAGAACTGGTAACGATTTTTACCCGCCAGTTTGGCCCGGTACATGGCCTGGTCGGCCTGGCGCAGCAACTGATCGGCGTCCAGCTCTTGCCCCTGCGGATAGAAGGTCACGCCCAGACTGGCCGACACCTGCAGCAGGTGTTCGCCAATTTGCACCGACTGGGCGGCGGCGGCCAACAAGCGGCGCAGCATCGGCTCGCAGGCGGCCACATCGGCCAGATCGAGCATTACCGCGACAAACTCGTCGCCGCCCAGGCGGGCCAGGGTGTCGCCTTCGCGCAAGGACTGTTTCATGCGGGTCGCCAGCGTCAGCAGCAAGTGGTCCCCCGCTTCATGCCCATGGCTGTCATTGATGAGCTTGAAACCGTCCAGATCAAGAAAGGCCAGCGCCAGCACTTGGCCGCGCCGTTGCGCTTGCGCCATGCCCTGACGCAGGCGGTCGGCCAGCAACAGGCGGTTGGGCAGGTCGGTCAGGGCATCAAAATGGGCCAGGTGCTGGAGTTGCTGCTGATGCTGCTTGAGCGTGGTGATGTCAGAGAGCAGAGACACGTACTGACGGGTTTGGCCCTGGGCATCCCGCACCGCGCTGATGTTTTGCAACTGCGCGTAGACCTCGCCATTTTTGCGCCGGTTCCAGACTTCCCCATGCCAACACCCGTTTTCCTGCAGATCGCGCCACATCGCGGCGTAGAACTCTGGGCCCTGCCGCCCGGAGCTCAAGAGATGCGGGTTGCGGCCCAGCACTTCATCGCGCTCATAGCCGGTGATGCGACTGAAGGCCTCATTAACGTCGATGATCACGCCCTGCGCATCGGTGATCATGATGCCTTCGAGCGCATGGGTGAAGACGCTGGCGGCGAGTTGAAGTTTTTCTTCGACTTGCTTGTGCGCGCTGATGTCGGTGTGGGTGCCGATCACGCGCAAGGGTTTGCCCGCGTCGCTGCGGCTGACCACCCGGCCCCGGTCGAGAATCCACTTGTAGCTGCCGTCTTTGCAGCGCATGCGGTATTGGGTGGCATACACCGGTATCTGGCCGTGCAGGTAGGCTTGCAGCGCAGTCATGCTGGCCGCCTTGTCGTCGGGGTGAATGCGCGCCTCCCATTCCTGCACCTCATTGTCCATCTCGAAGTCCCTCAAGCCCAGCATCTGCTTGTATTGCGGGCTGAAAAAAACGGTCCCGTCGGTCACGTTCCAGTCCCACAGGCCGTCACCCGAGCCTTCAATGGCGAATTTCCAGCGGAATTCACTTTCTCTGAGCCGTTTTTTTTGCAGCAGCACCAAACGATACTGTTCTGTCAACCTGCGCCGCGTCATCAACAAACGCCCTCCCAGCGACAAGATCAGACCCATCACGAGCAAGGCGCCAAGCATATGCAACCCATAGCGAGCCAAGACATCGTTCAGGGTAAAGACGGGCGCCGCCTCGAACGGCGGCAAACGCAAGGCGCCCAGCAAATCCGCCACCGGCGTGGAGTCGCCCGGCGCGGCAAACCCGCGAATGCCCATAGCGCGCGTGGTGGCGGTGTTTTCATTGAGCAAGAATAGCGCCGCAGTCACCCCACGGGCCAGCTTTCCATCGGTATGGGCGAGGCAAGAAAAGGGCCACTCGGGGTAAAGCAGCGTAGAACTTTGCGCAGGAAAATCAGGCAGGCTCTGACGATGGAGCACCTTGATTTCCTTCAAGTCCAGCAGGCCTGCACGTTCCATTGCTTCGAGCACACCGGTGCGCACAAAGCCGATCACCGCACGGCCCGTCAATACGGCGTGCACCACTTTGTCTGGCGGCATGCCGGTGCTGATCACCTGGACAAATTGCAACCGAGCGAGTGCGACGGCCCGTGCTTGCCATTGCGCCAAGGTTTGGGCTTGGGGGCGCACCGCCAGCACGCCGATCCGCACCGGCTCGGCACTCCAGGCCGGAGCCCACGCGAGCCCGAGACTGATCAGGCCAAGCCCGCCCAGAGCGATGCGGATGAAGCGGATTATGAGAATAAAAAGATTCAATTGAATCACGTGCCCCCGGTGAATTGCCAGCAACCGATGACTGAGGAAACCTGGCAAATCCTTTTGTTTTGTGCCACTTTTTTGAGGGTGTTTACAAAACGATACAAATTTAATCACGATTATGCGCTGTGGCCTGACGCCATCTACCCGCATCGCAAGCGGGTCGTCAAACCGATCAGCCATACGTGGGTTGGTCAGGGTGGAATTAAGCAACGCCAACCTATGGAATACCATGCCCTCCCCGCCAGTCAACTGACCTTAGAATGAAATCTCTCTTCATTTCTACCCCGCTGTGGTCAGTCCGCAGCTTTTTTAGGATTTATTGATGAAAAAACTCCTGCTCGCCATCGCCATGGGATCGCTCTGTGTGGTCTCGTTTGCGCAAGGCAAAGACCTCAAGGTTGCCATCGACCCGACTTACGAGCCCTTCACCTTCAAGACGGCTGACGGCAAGCCGACCGGTTTCGACGTCGATATTGCCAATGCCCTGTGTGAACAGGTCAAGCGCAAATGCGTGTTCGTGGAACAAGTCTGGGACAGCATGATCCCGGGTCTGCAGGCCAAAAAATACGATGCCATCATCAGTTCGATGTCAATCACCGCCGACCGCCTGAAAGTGATTGATTTCACCAACAAGTACTACAACACGCCGAGCCGCGTGGTGGTCAAGAAAGACGTCAAATTCACCGGCCCCGCCTCACTCAAAGGCAAGAAAATCGGTGTACTCAAGGGCAGTACGCAAGAAAAATACGCCATGGGTGAGCTCAAGACCGCAGGCGTCGAAGTGGTCCCCTACGAAGCACAAGATCAGGTTTACCTGGACATCAAGTCCGGTCGTCTGGACGGCACCGTGGCTGATTTTGTGGAAGTCACCGGGGGTTTCCTGAGCAAACCCGAGGGCAAGGATTACAACCTGGTCGGCCCAGAGCTTTATATTGAAAAATACTTCGGCATTGGCGCTGGCATCGGCCTGCGCAAGGGTGAAACAGCGCTGAAAAACGAGTTGAACGCCGCCATCAAGACGATCCGTGACAATGGCACTTACAAGAAAATCAACGACAAATACTTCAAGTTTGACGTTTACGGCAAGTAAAGCCAGCAGCGACCAACCCCACCCATGAGTTCTTACTACACCTCTATTTTGCAGGGTGCTGTACTGACGGTGGGGGTGTCGCTGGCAGCCTTGGTGGTGTCGGTTATTTTGGGCCTGGCCGGTGCGGGCGCCAAGCTCTCGGGCCGTCCCATTCTGGTGGCCCTGGCCACCCTTTACACCACCATCATCCGGGGCATCCCGGAGTTGGTGCTGATGCTGCTGGTGTTTTATGGCGGCACCATCGGCCTCAATCATTTACTCGAAGCGATGGGCAGCGAAGCCAGCGTCGACATCAACCCGTTTTTGGCGGGGGTCTTGACCATCGGCTTTATCTACGGCGCCTACATGACCGAGACTTTTCGGGGTGCCATTCTGGCGATCCCCACAGGCCAGGCGGAAGCCGCCTGGGCCTTTGGCATGGGCCGCACGCAAACTTTTTTGCGCATCACCGCCCCGCAAATGGTGCGCTACGCCCTGCCCGGTTTTACCAATAACTGGCTGGTGCTGATCAAGGCCACCGCCTTGGTGAGTTTGATTGGTTTGCAGGAGATGACCTATCTGGCCAAACAGGCCAGCGCCGCCACGCGTTCGCCGTTTACCTACTTTTTATTTACCGCCGCGCTGTTTTTGATTTACACCACGGTGTCGCTCTTTGTGCTGCGCCGACTCAACGCCCGCTACAGTCTGGGTACCAAACGGGTTCAGTTGTAATGAATTTCGCCGTCATCTTTGAGCCGCAAAACCTGGCGCTCTATGGCACCGGTATCCTGACCACTTTGGGCTTGTTGTTTTCATCCCTGGCGGTCGGTGCCGTGCTGGCACTGCTATGTGCACTGGCCCTGACCGGCCCGTGGGCGCCGCTGCGCTGGGCGGTGGGCGCCTACACCTATGTGATGCGGGGTACGCCGCTCTTGATTCAGGTCTACTTGATCTATTACGGTCTGGGCCAACTGGAGTGGATTCAGGCGCGTTGGGACACGGTGTGGCCATGGACACATTTCAAGGAACCTTTTTTTTGCGCGCTGCTGGCCTTCAGCCTGAACACCGCCGGTTACACCGCCGAAATGCTGGCCGGCGCCATTCGTGAAACCAGCGTCGGCGAGATTGAAGCGGCGCAAGCTTATGGCATGAGCCGCTTCCAGGTGATGCTGCACATTGTGCTGCCCAGTGCCATGCGGCGCACGCTGCCGGCTTACAGCAACGAGGTGGTGATGATGCTGCAAGCGACCAGCCTGGCCAGCGCCGTGCCCTCGATGCTGGACGTCACGGCGGCGGCGAGCCGTATCTACTCGGACTACTACCTCCCGTTTGAAGCCTATCTGGCGGCTGCCGCGATCTACCTCACGGCTTCTTTTTGCCTGATTGGTTTCTTCAGGTTCAGCGAGGGGCGCCTGCTGGCGTATTTAGCCCCGCGCAAACTTTAGTCCAAGGACAGTTCCCCCACCATGCTTCGCTTTGATCATTCTTTGCTGTCGAACAGTCTGGGCAGCGTCAAGACGCTGACCAGCTTTCATTGGGGTCAACCCGGCAGCGGCCGCAAGGTTTACATCCAGGCCAGCCTGCATGCCGAAGAGCTGCCGGGCATGTTGGTGGCACACCACTTGCGCGCCTTGCTCGACACGGCGGAGGCCGCGGGCCTGATCCAAGGTCAAATAATTTTGGTGCCGGTGGCCAATCCGCTCGGGCTGGCGCAGCGGGTGGATCACAAACCGATGGGCCGTTTTGACCTGGACACCTCCGAAAACTTCAACCGCCATTATCCCGACCTGGCGCGCGCCGTCGCGCCGCTGATGCGTGATGCGCTGGGCGACGACCCGCAAGCCAACGTTACCCTGGTGCGCCAGGCGATGGGCCAGTACCTGCACGACTGGCGGCCCGGCACCGAACTGCAAAGCCTGCGCCGCACCCTGCTGACGCTGGCGCATGACGCTGATTTTGTACTGGACCTGCATTGCGACTGTGAAGGCATATTGCATTTCTACACCGAAGAAGCTTGTTGGCAACAGCTGGAACCGCTGGCCCGCTTTCTGGGCAGCGAGACCATTTTGCTGGCCAAAAATTCAGGCAGCGGTCCTTTTGACGAGTGCCTGTCAGGCGCGTGGTGGCGGCTGGTTGAAATTTTTGCTGGCCTGGGCCGCAACCCCCCGCTGCCGCAGGCCTGCTGCAGCAGCACCATCGAATTGCGCGGCGAGCTCGACGTCTGCCATGCCTGGGCACAACAGGATGCGCAAGCCATTGTTGACTGGCTTGAACATATCCAACTGCTGGCGTGTGAGCAGCCCCCTGCGGTGCCTGCCTTCAAATGCCAACCGACACCGCTGGCCGGCTCGGAAACGCTGAAGGCAGCGGCCCCTGGCCTGGTGGTGTTTGCGGTCGAGCTGGGTCAGACCCTGCACGCGGGTGATCTGGTGGCGGAGGTGATTGACCCGATTGCCAACCAGACGCAGCGCGTGCTGGCCGGCGTGGACGGCGTTTTTTATGCCCGCATCCGGGATCGTTACATCACTGCCGGTGGCGAACTGGGCAAAATTGCCGGCGCCACTGCCTTCAGAACCGGCGAGTTGCTGGGCGCCTGAGCCCCTTAGTCCACCCAAACCATCTGTCCATGACCAGCTCCATCCTCAAACTCCAGGCCGACAACATCCACAAACGCTTCGGCAGTATCGAGGTTCTCAAAGGCGTATCGCTGACCGCCCATGCCGGTGATGTGATCAGCATCATCGGCAGCTCGGGTTCAGGCAAGAGCACCTTTTTACGCTGCATCAACCTGCTGGAAAAGCCGCACCAGGGCCGCATCGTGGTGGCCGGTGAAGAACTTAAACTGGTGGCTGGCGCCACGGGTGAACTCAGCGCCGCCGACCCCAAACAGTTGCAGCGCATGCGCACCAAGCTGGCGATGGTGTTCCAACATTTCAACCTGTGGGCGCACATGACGGTGCTGCAAAACATCATCGAAGCGCCGGTGCATGTGATGGGCGTGCCACGCGAAGAGGCGGTCGAGATTGCGCGCAAATACCTCAAGCGGGTCGATCTGGCGGGCATGGAAGACCGCTACCCGGCGCACCTGAGCGGCGGCCAGCAGCAGCGCGTGGCCATAGCCCGTGCGCTGGCGGTGGAACCCGAAGTGATGCTGTTTGACGAGCCCACCAGCGCGCTCGATCCCGAGCTGGTCTCTGAAGTGCTCAAGGTTATGAAAACGCTGGCGCTGGAAGGCCGCACCATGGTGGTGGTGACGCATGAAATGGGTTTTGCGCGCGAGGTGGCCAACCACTTGATCTTCTTGCACAAAGGTTTGATCGAAGAAGAGGGTAACCCGGCGCAGGTCCTGGCCAACCCCAAAAGCGAGCGACTGGCGCAGTTTTTGTCGGGCAGCCTGAAGTAAGGCCGCGATGAAGTGGCTGCAGACCGCCATCGCGCTGATTGAAGCCGACTACCGGCGCAGCGCCGACACGCCTCTGATCGCCCTGCCCGGTTTTGCCCGCTGACGACGCCATGCAACATGAACCTCCTGGCGTGTTGCGACGGCAGTTGTTGGCAACCGGCCTAAGCGCCGCGCTGTGGCCTGGGCCAACGCTGGCGCAAGCCAGCGCAACACCGCTGCTGCAGCGGCGCCTGCTGCAAGCGCCACGCGATCTGGGCAGCCACCCCGACTACGCGATTGAGTGGTGGTACCTGACCGGCTACGCCAGTTCGGGCGGCCGAGAATTTGGCTTTCAAGTGACCTTCTTTCGCTCACGGGTGCCGGCCACGCAGACGATGCGCTCGCGCTTTGCGGCCAGGCAACTGATTTTTGCCCATGCGGCGGTGACTGATGTGCAAGGAAAAAAGCTCTGGCACGACCAGCGCATTGCCCGCGCATCGGGTGCTGCCGAGATCGATCGGGCGGCCGCCAGCAACAGCGACACCGGCCTGCGTTTGCGCGACTGGTCCTTGCTGCACGAGGCGGCGCTTGCCGCACCGCGGGCAGCGCCCGATGTCAACGCTGGCGCCGGGCAGCGCTCACACTACCGCGCGCGGGTAACGAGCCCTGACTTCGGCCTGGACCTGCAGTGCAGCGAAACGCAGCCCTGGCTGCTGCAAGGCGATGGCGGCTTGTCGCGCAAGGGGCCACAGACAGCGCAAGCGAGCTACTACTACAGCCTGCCGCAACTGGCGGTGCGCGGCCAGATCACGCTGCAGGGCCAGCAGTTCCAGCTCGACACCCGTGCCCCCAACGCGGCCTGGCTTGACCATGAGTGGAGTCAGTCGCTGCTGCCGCCGCAGGCGGTGGGTTGGGACTGGATCGGCATGAACCTGCGCGACGGCAGTGCGCTGACCGCGTTTCGTTTGCGCGACCCGAGCGGCGGCACGGTCTGGGGCGGCGGCTCGTTTCGTTCGGCCGTGCCGGGGGCGCCGACCCAGGTCTTTGCGCCGGATGAGGTGCTGTTTGAGCCGCTGCGCTATTGGCGCAGCCCGCTAACGCAGGCGCGCTACCCGGTGGAATGGCGGGTCCGAACGCCGGTCGCGGTCTACCGCGTCCAGGCCGTCATCGACGATCAGGAACTCGACAGCCGAAACTCCACCGGCGCGGTTTACTGGGAAGGCTTGAGCGAACTGTTTGACAACAATGGCAAACTGGTTGGGCGCGGTTACCTGGAGATGACCGGCTACGCCGGTGCGCTGCGGCTATAGGCCAGGCCGCACGACATCAATGCGCCCCAGCGGCGGCATCGACCGGGCTGCCGGAGCCGCCAGCGAGTTGGGGCCTGGAGAGCCACACCACCGGAATCAGCAGCAGAAAAATCAGCGCCGACGCAAAAAATACATCATCGATGGCCAACATGTAGGCCTGCTGATCGATCAAGCGATTAACTTGCGCCAGCGCCTGTTCAGCGCTTAGCCCCGCGCTGCGCATGCCCGCCAGCACCTGGGTGACCGTGGCGCTGCCGGGGTGGATGGATTCCGCCAGTTGTGCATGGTGCATGGCGGCCCGGTCTTGCCAGACGGTGGTGGCAATCGAGGTGCCAAACGAACCGGCCACGATCCGCACAAAACTCGACAGGCCGGAGGCGGCGGGGATTTTGTCCGGCGCAATGCCGGACAGCAGGATGACCGACAAGGGAATGAAGAAGAACGCCATCGCGATCCCTTGAATAATCGTCGGCAGCATCATGGTGCCAAAGTCGGCCTGGGTATTGAAGTGCGAGCGCATCAACAACACCACCGCAAACACAACAAACGCAAAACTGGCCAGCCAGCGCGGATCGACCCGGTTCACGTTTTTGCCCACGATCGGCGACAGCACGATGGCGAACAGGCCCACCGGCGCCAGCAACATGCCGGCGTCAATCGACGGGTAGCCCATGAACTGCTGCAACCACAAGGGCAGCAAGACCACATTGCCAAAAAACAGACCGTAGCCAACCGCAATCGCCAGCGTGCCAGACCAGAAGTTGCGCCGCTTGAACAGGCGCAAATCGACCACCGGGTGTTCTGCCGTGAGCTCCCAGACCAGAAAAATGGCACAACCCACCAGCGCCACCAACCCTAAACCGACCACTTCCGGCGAATGAAACCAATCGAGCTCCTTGCCTTTGTCGAGCATGATCTGCAAGGCGCCGACCCAGATCACCAGCAGGCCCAAGCCAACCGAGTCAATCGGCAGCTTGCGCGTGACGCTTTCGCGCTTGTGGTAAATGCGCCAGACCATGAAGGCTGACAGCAGACCCACAGGGATGTTGATATAAAAAATCCACGACCAGTTGATGCTGTCGGTGATCCAGCCGCCCAGCAGCGGACCGAGTACCGGTGCCACCAGCGTGGTGATGGCCCACAAGCCCATCGCCAGGCCCGCCAGCGCGGGCGGGTAGCTTGACAGCAGCAAGCCCTGCGACAGGGGAATCATCGGACCGGCCACAAAACCCTGCATGACCCGGAAGATGATCAGCATCGTCATGTTGGGGGCCAGCCCACACAGCCACGAGGTCAGCACAAACAGCAAGACGCTGGTGATGAACAGGCGCACCTGACCAAAGCGCTGCGACAGCCAGCCGGTCAGCGGCAGGGCAATGGCGTTGGCGACGCCAAAGCTGGTGATGACCCAGGTGCCCTGGTTGGCACTCACCCCCAGATCGCCGGCAATGGCCGGCAGCGACACATTGGCAATCGACGAGTCGAGCACGTTCATGAAGGTCGCCAAAGAGACGGCGATGGTGCCCCACAGGCGGGCTGAGCCTTGCAGCGGGGGCGGATTGAAAGGCGGGGCAGTGCTCATGCGCGACTCAGCTTAGGGGCGCGTCATGTCAAGGGTGGCCCAGATTGGCGGAGATAATTTTCTCCACCTCTTGCGTCGCGCCCCGCTCAAGGGCTTCATAGACCGCGGTTTGCACCAGCGCAGCGGCACGCGGCGCATCGGCCAGCATCTTGCCGTCCTGCTTGCTGACATCGACCGTCGCGATCATCGACAAGCCGACTCGCAAGGGGTTTCTTGCCAGTTCGCCCGCGTCCAGCGCCACCCGCACCGGGACGCGCTGCACCACCTTGATCCAGTTACCGGTGGCGTTTTGCGCGGGCAACAGGGCAAAGGCGGCGCCGGTCCCCATGCCAAGACCGTTGACCACGCCCTGGTAGGTCACTTTTTTGCCGTACAGATCGGCCGTCAATTCGACGCTCTGACCGATGCGGATATGGCGCAGTTGGACTTCCTTGAAATTGGCATCGACCCACAACTGCTGGGGGGCAATGACGGACATCAAGGGTGTACCCGCCGCCACCCGCTGCCCCAACTGCACGCTGCGCCGCGCCACGAAGCCTTCCACCGGAGAGGGCAACACGGCGCGCTCTTTGGCCAGCCAGGCCTCACGCATTTTGGCAGCAGCCATTTGCACGCTCGGGTGCTGTTGAACGCTCACGCCTTCGGTCATGGCCTGGTTACTGAGCAGCTGTTGGCGGGCGGTGGCGACCCCGGCCAGCGCCGAGGCCAGCGTACTCCTGGCGTTGGCCAGTTGGGCTTGACTGTGGTTAAGCTCTTCTTTGGACACCGCGCCATCGCCGGCCAGCGACTGGCGCCGGTTCAAGTCATCGGTGGCACGCGTAATTTCGGTCTGGGCCTTGGCCACGTCAGACTCGCGCAGACTGATTTGGGCCTGCAGGCTGGCGTTGTTGGCATACAGGGTGCGCACTTGCCGCACGCTCTGGGCCAGGTTGGCCCTGGCCTGATCGAGCGCCAGTGCGGCATCTGCCGGATCAAGCCTGACCAGGGCTTGCCCGGCTTTGACGAAGTCGGTGTCATCGGCCAGGATGGCGACCACCGTACCACCCATTTGCGACGTAATCTGGACCACGTTGCCCTGCACATAGGCGTTGTCGGTGGACTCGAAATGGCTGGCCACCAGCCACTCGTAGGCGGCCCAGCCCAGGCCCACGACGAGGACCACGCCGGCAATAGCGCTAAAGGCTTTTTTGCGCGCTGGATTGCCAGCGGCGCGTGCGGGGGATGAAGGAGTTTGAGGTGCGGTCATGATGTAGAAAGGGCAAAGATCGGGTGTGGCTTAGTGATGCGCGGTAGCACCCGGCAACTCGCCCAGGTAACCACCGCCCAGCGCACGCATCAGCGCGACCTGGGTATCCAGGGCGCGCGCGGTCAGGTCGACACCTTGACGACGTTGACCCAGCACCGCCGTCTCAGCCGCCAGCACTTGGAGCAAGTTGCCCAGTCCGGCCTCATAGCGCCGCGTGGCTATGGCGTACGCCTGCTCCGCTGAATCTTGCGCCGCTCGCTGTTCGGCCTGCTGACGGGTGACGGCCTGGATCGAAGTCAACTGGTCGGCCACCTCGCGCACGGCCTCGATCACGGTGGCGTTATAGCTCGCAATGGCCGCCTCCAGCTCAGCCGCCTTAGCGCGCAAATTGGCACGCAGACGCCCGCCATCAAACAAAGGCAGGCGCAGTGCCGGTCCCACGCCCCATTGCTCGCTGCCCGCGCCGAGCAAGCGGTCCAGGCCAATGCTGGAGAAACCGGCAAAAGCGACCAGATTGACGTTGGGGTAAAACTGGCTTCTGGCGCTGGCGGTGTCCTGGCTGGCGGCCTCAACGCGCCAGCGCGCCGCCGCAATGTCGGCGCGCCGCCCCAGCAGGTCAACTGGCACGGTCTCCGGAATAGATATGTTTTTAATAGCTGAATGTGCAGGTGGGTAAAGGGCTAGCGGCCTATTTGGCTCTCCGGTCAAGGCGGCCAATGCGTTACTGAGAAGCGCCCGCTGCTCTTGCAGAATTTCGATCTGCAGGCGCGCGTCGGGCAAAGTGGCTTCGCTTTGGCGCAGTTCCAGCCGGGTGTCCAGCCCCGCATTGACGCGGTTTTGAACCAGTCGCAAGACCTGCGTGCGCTGCGCCAACTGGGCTTGGGCCACGGCGAGTAAATCGTGGAGTCGCGCCAGTTGAAAGTAGCTGCGCGCCACCGTGCTGGCCAGCAGGGTGCGGGCGGCCGCGGCGTCAGCTTGAGCGGCGCGCTCGTTGCCGAGTGCCGCAGCGAGGGCCGCGCGATTTTTGCCAAAAAAATCAAGTTCCCAACTGCCGGTGAGTTGCGCGGTGCCGGTCTCATTGACCGAGCCGGCCAATGGCGGTGGAATCATGCCCTTGGCGGTGAACTTCTGCCGTGTGGCATCGATGCCCGCCGTGAGCTGGGGCGCGTTGGCCGCTTGCGTCAGGCCGACACCGGCTTGCGCTCGGGCCAGTCGGGCTTGCGCGATCTGGAGGCTGGGATTGCTCGCCAGCGCTTGTTCAACCAAGGTGTTGAGTTGCTCGTCGCCAAACTCACGCCACCACTGGGCACCCGGCATCCCGGCAGCGGCAGCGTCAGCGGACAGCCCGAGTGACGGGGCGTCGCGCAAGGGCGCTGGCGTGGCGAGATCGGGCGGACTGGCGCAAGCCGACAAACCCAGCGCCAGGAGGGCAAAAACAGCCGCCAACCCGAGGCGGGCCGGGTCACGTTTCATGGGCACCTCTTGCCGCGGGCGGGGCGGGGGTCGGGACTTGTGCATTGCCCAGGATGCGGCGCAAGAACCCCTTCAAGGTTTCAAACTCGGCGACCGAGAAACCTGCCAGATGGGCATTCTGGACGCGGCTGAGGACCCTTGGAATGTCGGTCGCCGCGGCGCGTCCGGCCGCCGTCAACTCAATGTTGACGACGCGCCGATCCGCCACCGAACGCACGCGGCGACACAGTCCTTTGGCCTCCAGCCGGTCCAGCAGCCGGGTCATGGCACCCGCATCGAGATGGCAGCCACGGGCCAACTCGGCCACCGTGGAGGCCTGGCCGATGGACAATTTGAACAAGGGCACCCATTGCGCGTTGGTCAAGTCACTGGACTCGAGTTGACGCTCGACCTCTTGCGCCACCAGCGCCAACACCCGCCGCATCAGATAACCGACGCTTTCCTCGGGCGCATAGTCTGCGGCGCGGTAAAACTCGATGGCGCACGATGACGGGGCGACCGGCACCTTGTCAAGACTGGAACTGATGGATGGACTTGGGAAACTCATAAGGAGCGCGATGATATTTGCTTAGGCAATGAGTGTCAAGGCTTTGTTTGGTGCGGCAACATTTTTTTTAGCTTTTGGCTACACTGCGAACCATGCCGACCCAAGCCACCGCCTTTCCCGCACCCGCACTGAACAAAGCTTCGCCGCGTTCCTTGTCTGGATTAACACCCTTTCTGCTGCCCTACCGCGGCCGCATTGCGCTGGCCCTGGTGTTTCTGGTACTGGCCTCGGCCGCCACGCTGGCTTTTCCGATTGCATTGCGCTACCTGATTGACGGCGGCCTGGTGCAGGCCGACAAAGGCGCACAGGTGATGGCTTTGCGTGAGCACTTTGTGGCCCTGTTTGCCGTAGCGGTGGCGTTGGGCCTGTTTTCTGCCGGGCGCTTTTACCTGGTGAGTTGGCTTGGTGAGCGAATCACCGCCGACTTGCGCAACGCGGTATACGGCCATGTGTTGCAGCAAAGCCCCGAATTTTTCGAGACCACGCAGACCGGCGAAGTGTTGTCGCGCCTGTCGGCTGACACCACGCTGGTGCAGACCGTCGTTGGTTCCTCGCTGAGCATGGGCCTGCGCAATACCGTGATGGGCATCGGTGCCCTGGGCATGCTGATCTGGACCAATCCCTATGTGATGGTTCAGGTGCTGGGCGTGTTGGTATTGATCGTGCTGCCCAGTCTGTGGTTTGGCCGGCGCGTGCGCAAGTTGTCGCGCGCCAGCCAGGACCGGCTGGCCGACTCAAGCGCCATCGCCGCTGAAGTGCTCAACGCCATTCCGGTGGTGCAAAGCTACACCGCCGAGCCGCGTGAAGCGGCGCGCTTCAACGCCGCCACCGACAACGCCTTCAGCACGGCGGTGCGACGCACCAAAGCGCGCTCGGTGCTGGTGGCGTTCATCATTATTGCCACCTCCGCAGCGCTGCTGTGGGGCTTGTACCAGGGCACGCAGGCCGTCATCGCCGGGCGCATCAGTGCCGGCGATTTGGGCCAGACGGTGCTGTACGTCATCATTCTGGCCAGTGCCTTCGCGATTTTGGGCGAAGTCTATGGCGACTTGCTGCGCGCTGCCGGTGCGACCGAGCGGCTGATGGAACTGCTCAGCAGCCAGTCCCCCATCAGTTCACCATCAAATCCGGCTCTAGCCCCCTTGCAGCTTGCGGGAAGTGCTATTATTTTTGATAATGTGACATTCCACTATCCATCGCGCCCGCAGCAAGCGGCGCTGGCTGATTTTTCGCTGACGGTGAAGCCGGGGCAAACCGTCGCGCTGGTGGGGCCCAGTGGTGCGGGCAAGAGCACCGTGTTCCAGTTGCTGCTGCGCTTTTACGACCCGGCGTCGGGGCGCATCCGGCTGGACGGCGTGGCGACACGCGACCTGTCTTTGCATGACCTGCGCCAGCGCATCGGCATCGTGCCGCAGGACGCGGTGATATTCTCCAGCAGTGCGCTGGAGAATATTCGCTATGGCAAGCCCGAGGCCAGTGACAGCGAGGTCAAAGCGGCGGCGCAAGCGGCCTTTGCGGACGAATTCATCAGCGCCCTGCCCGAAGGCTACGACACTTTTCTGGGCGAGCGCGGCGTGCGTCTGAGTGGCGGGCAGCGCCAGCGCATTGCCATTGCCCGCGCCATGCTGAAAAACCCGCCGCTGCTGCTGCTGGACGAAGCCACCAGCGCGCTCGACGCCGAGAGCGAGCGCATGGTGCAAGCGGCCCTGGAGAGCGCCATGCGCGGCCGCACCACGTTGGTGATTGCCCACCGCCTGGCTACCGTGACCCGGGCCGACCACATCGTGGTGCTGGAGCACGGCCGCTTGGTAGAGCAAGGCACGCACGCCGAACTGGTGGCGCACGACGGCGTCTATGCGGGCCTGGCGGCCCTGCAGTTCAACGCCTGACAAATTCCTGTTGCAGCACACAGCCCGAGGCCAGACGGCTTGTCGCGGCGATCAAAAATTGGCTATTGAAAGCGCATGTCGGCGCCGGCGGCGCGGCGACAACTTCCCTATCCTCAAGTCAGGCTGCTACAAAGAGAATCCAAGGAATGCCGATAACGGTATAAATCAAGAAATTGACAAGGGTTGTCAGAGCCCCCAATTTATAGACCTCACCTGTAGTCATGAAGCCACTGCCCACCGCAAGGAGGTTTGCACTGGAGCCTTGCGGGGTAATGCAGGAGAAGTAGTTTGTAGCAAACAACAAGGAAAAGGCCAGTGCTGCAGCAGGAACACCCAGTATGACACCGACCCCCAAGAACACACCAAATAGTGCCACCATATGCGCGGTCTGGCTGACAAAGAGATAGTGAATCAGGACATAAATCGTAATCAAGGCAACAAAAGACACCATCCAAGGCTGCCCACTCAAAGTCCCAGCGAACGCTTCTCCGAGATATTTCATAAAACCAAGCTCATTTAATTGCGAGCTCAAAGTCAGCATCAACGCAAACCAAATAAAGATGGCCAATGCCTCACCTTCTTTGGCAATGTCCTCCATTTTTAGCACGCCGCTTGCCATCATAATTCCGAGTCCGCCAAAGGCAACTGCCGCAGTATCAATCTGGAACGTTGAAGAGAGGGCCCATAGCACAATCATGACGACATAGGTTGTCGCCACGATAATTTCATCGCGGCTCATTGGCCCCATTTCTTTGAGTATGCGCTTCGCCTGTGCTGCTGCTTCAGGCGTGTGGGTAATTTCTGGTCGAATAACCCGATACAAAATATAGGGCAATAAAATAATTCCCACTAATGTTGGAATGGAGGCGGCGATAAACCAAGAGCCAAAAGTAATATCGAGACCAGCAACGCTCTTGGCAAGAGCAGCACCCGCCGGATTGGCGGCCATGGCTGTTAACCACAACGCAGAAGACAAAGACAGACTTGCAATACACGAAAAATGCAAAAAACCACCTAGTCGTCTTTTTCCCTGTTCTTCCGGTTTTGCTCCCAGGGCATCATTAAGCGATACCGCCAACGGGAAAAGCACACCTGAACGTGCAGTATTACTCGGGAAGGCCGGGGCAATAATTGCATCCATAATAAAGATGCTGTATGAGAGTCCAAGCGTAGATTTTCCAAGTTTACCCACCACAAACTGACCGATGCGCTCTCCCAAGCGGCTTTTTAATACCGCCCTTGCACCAACGAATGCCAAAATAATCAGCAAGAGGAAGCCACTGCCAAAACCAGCAAATGTTTTTGCGGCGGTCAGAGTGCCAGTAAGTATTGTGGCAGACCCGGCAAAAATTGCGGCCACAAATATTGGAAATGCTCCAATTACGACCGAAATAATTGTTGTGACAAAAATTGCAAATAGATGCCAAGCTTGGACAGTGATACCGGTCGGCGGCGGGGTAAACCATAATGCAAAAATCATTATCAATGAGATAAGTCTGGTCAGAAATAACTTTGAATCATCTTTATTGAACACGAGTAATAATGGATAAAGTGATTTCATACTGGTCTTTCTATAAACAATAAATCTGACAGGTTATTCTGAGTAACTCAAGCTCACGGTGATTCAGCATAATCTTTGAGAATACGGATCATGTCCGACAGCATTAGAAAATATTTTTTCTAATGGTGATACTGTCTTTCGGGTAGGTGGGTTGGGGAGCCGCCGACGTGCCGGCGCAACGTTCTTCAAGCCTCGATAAGCACTTTGAGCGCGTGCGTTTCTGCCGCGTGAGCAAAGGTCTCGTAGGCGTCGAGGATGTGGTCGAGCTTGAAGCGGTGGGTGATCAGCGGCGTCGGGTCGAGCTTGTGGGAGCACAGTGTCTTCAGCAGCATCGGTGTGCTGACTGTGTCCACCAGCCGGGTCGTGATGCTGATGTTGCGGTCCCACAGTTTCTCAAGGCGCAGATCGACCTTCACCCCATGCACGCCGATGTTGGCGATGGTGCCGCCGGCCGCGACGATCTGTTGACACAACTCGAAGGTGGCGGGCACGCCCACTGCCTCGATCGCAGTGTCGACGCCGAGTCCCGCGGTCAGCTTCATCACCGCTTCGGCCGCACGGCCATCGCCGCTGTTGATGGTGTCCGTCGCGCCAAAGCGTTTGGCCACCACGAGGCGTCCCTCGTCGAGGTCGATCATGATGATCTTGGCGGGCGAGTAGAACTGCGCCGTCAGCAGCGCCGCCAATCCGATCGGCCCCGAGCCGACGATCGCCACCGTGCTGCCAGGCTGCACGCGGCCGTTCAGCACGCCGCATTCCAGCGCAGTGGGCAGGATGTCGCTGAGCATCACCAGCGCCTCTTCGTCGGCGCCGGCCGGGATCGGGTACAGGCTCATGTCCGCATGCGGGATGCGCACGAACTCGGCTTGCGTACCGTCGATGCTGTTGCCCAGTATCCAGCCGCCGGTGCTGCAGTGCGAGTACATCTGGCGCCGACAGTTGGCACACTTGCCGCAGGCGCTGATGCAAGAGATCAGCACCGGGTCGCCGACCTTGAAGGCAGTGACGGCCGAGCCCACCGCATCGACGATGCCAACGCCTTCGTGGCCGAGGATGCGCCCGGGTGCGCAGGTGGGCACGTCGCCCTTGAGGATGTGCAGGTCAGTGCCGCAGATCGTCGTCCGCGTGACTTTCACGATGGCGTCAGTGGGCGCCGCGATGACTGGCTTGGGGCGGTCCTCCAGCGACTTCTTGTTCGGGCCGAGGTACACGAGTGCTTTCATGAGAAATCTCCTGAGTTGGTCTGAGAATTAAAACCAGATCGCCGGGGCCTGCCGGATCTGTGCGCTGAAACACATAGCGCTGCCCCGCGCATGTAAAGAGACGTGGCCTTTGAATGATCGCCGCACTCCGCCCATTCTGTCGGGAAAGGTATCAGAAAATTCACGTATATTTCGGCAGCCCCCTCGGGGCCCTCTTGCAAAGCTATAGCAATGCACTCCTCGACACAGGTGCGGTAATCCATTTTTTTGGCAACATGGATATTCTTCATTTCTTGGCTTCTTCAAGATAATTCCTAAGCGCTAACAAAATTCCCAACGTCTCTCGAAGTTGGGACGAGCATCTGATCCTGACCCGCGTCGGACTCAGGCCAGATGACGCAGTTCGCGCAGTGCCACCGAGATCGGCGCCAGGTCTGGGCTCTGGGTGCTGATGTTTTGCTGCAACTTGCACAGGCGGTCAATCGTGGTTTGATGCTGCGTCGTCCAATCAGACAGGCTCAGCTTGCCGGACAGCAAGCTGCGTGTGATCTGGCCGGCAATGAAGTAAACGTCGTCACGGGCACTGCCTCGGGCCTGGGTCTGCCACAAAGTGTCGGTCGGCAAGCGGTTGATTTGAGCGCGCCAGGCACTTAGGCCCAATTCACCTTCAACACCAAAATAGGCACGAGCGGCCTGTTCCAGGTCGGCGTCGGTGCTTTGCGCCAGGTCCACCAGATCGAGCGCCGGGAAGATGAACTCCAGCGCCGTCAGATTTTGCGCCAGTGCCGACGCCACACCGGCCTGCACCAGGGTTTGAGTGGCTTGCTGCCAGTTGGCAATGGCCTGGGCAGGCAGCCAGCGCTCCAAATTACCGCGCAACTCACGCGCACCCGGCTGGTAGCGCTGGATCAGGGTTGGTAGATCGGTATCTTTGGAGCGCATCCGCAGCATCCAGCGCGAAGCGCGTTGCGCTATAGCGGTCAATCTGCTCAACAGGTCGAGCTGCAAAGAGGTCGGGACCTGGTAGTCGAGCGCGTCAATCTGGTCCCACAGCGCTTCCAGATCAAAGATCTCACGCGCCAAGGTGTAGGCGCGCACCACGTCGGCGGCGGTCGCGGCAGCTTCTGCCGCCAAAAAGTTCACAAACGTCGCACCGGTGCGGTTGACCATTGTGTTGACGATAAAAGTCGAGACAATCTCGCGCTTGAGCGGATGCCGTGCAATGGCCTCAGCAAATTTTTCACTCAGCACTTTTGGGAAGTAGGCGTGCAAGGCGCCACTGAAGTAGGGGTCATCGGGCAGATTGCTGGCGATCAGATCGTCAAACACCGACATCTTGGCGTAGGCCAACAACACGGCACCTTCTGGCGCGGTCAAACCCTGCTTGCGGGCCCGCCGCAGTGCAATCTCTTCATCACTGGGCAGAAACTCAAGCGCCCGGTTCAGACGACCGGCGCCCTCAAGCCATTGCATCAGGCGCTGCTGGCCGTCCAGCACATACAAGGGCCGATGGCAGGCGATGTCAAGCGCCTGGGTCTGGTAGTAGTTGTCTGCGAGCACCAAATGACCGACTTCGTCAGTCATGGAGGCCAGCAAGTCGTTGCGTTGCTTGAGCGTCAAGTCGCCCGCCTCCACCACCCGGTCCAGCAGTATCTTGATATTGACCTCGTGGTCGGAACAATCGACGCCGGCCGAGTTGTCGATGGCGTCGGTGTAAATCAAACCGCCTTTTTGTGCAAACTCGACGCGGCCCAATTGGGTGCAACCGAGGTTGCCACCTTCGACCAGCACCTTGCAGCGCAGTTCGCTGCCATTCACACGGAAAGCATCGCTCGCCTTGTCCCCCGCTTGGGCATGAGACTCATAAGTGGCCTTGACATAGGTGCCAATGCCACCGTTGTAGAGGAGGTCCACCGGGGCCTGCAAAATCGCATGCAGCAGTGCCGCCGGGGTGAGTTCTTCAGTATCAATGCCGATGACAGCGCGTGCCTGGGCCGAAAGTTTGATCGACTTGGCGGCACGCGAATAAACCCCACCCCCTTCTGAAATCAGGCTCTTGTCAAAGTCATCCCAGCTCGAACGGGGCAGCGCAAACATGCGCTGACGCTCAGCGAAGCTGATCGCAACGTCGGGCGTGGGATCGATGAAGATGTGGCGGTGATCGAACGCGACCACCAGCTGGATCTGCTCGGACAGCAGCATGCCATTGCCAAAAACGTCGCCCGACATGTCACCGATGCCGACCACGGTGAATGGCGTGGTTTGCGTGTTGATGGAGGACGCGCGAAAGTGCCGTTTAACGGACTCCCAGGCGCCGCGTGCCGTGATGCCCATTTTTTTGTGGTCATACCCGACCGAGCCACCGGAGGCGAACGCGTCGCCCAGCCAATAGCCATACTCGGCCGACACACTGTTGGCAATGTCAGAAAACGAGGCTGTGCCTTTGTCGGCCGCCACGACCAGGTAAGGATCGTCCGGATCATGGCGGACCACCTTGGTCGGTGGCACCACCTGGCCTTTCACCAGGTTGTCGGTCAAGTCCAGCAGGCCCGACAGCAGCAGTTTGTAGCAGGCAATACCTTCGGCCATGTAAGCCTCGCGCTCCGCGGCAGGGGGCGCTTTTTTGAGAACAAAACCGCCCTTGGAACCCACCGGCACGATGACGGTATTTTTCACGTGCTGGGCTTTAACCAAGCCCAGTATTTCGGTGCGGAAATCTTCCGGCCGATCGGACCAGCGCAGGCCACCACGGGCGACTTTGCCCAGGCGCAAGTGCAGGGCCTCAACCCGCGGTGAATAGACCCAGACTTCAAACAAGGGCTTGGGCTCGGGCACACCCGGCAACTCGCGCGGGTTCAGCTTGAAGCTCAGGTAGGGCTTGCCGACACCTGCGGTCGTAGTTTGCCAGGCGTTGGTGCGCAGGGTGGCCGTCACACTGGCATAGAGCTGGCGCAGGATCCGGTCTTCGTCCAGACTGGCTACGGCACTCAGGAGCGATTCAATGCGTTCGCCAATTCGTTGCTGCGCACCGCTGCGATCAGCCTCACGCGCGGGGTCAAAGCGGGCTTCGAACAAAGCGCTAATTTCCTGGGCGATCAAGGCATTTTTGTACAAGCTAGCTTCGATGTAGCTCTGGCTGAAGGCAAAGCCCAACTGCTTGAAGTAGCGCGTGTAAGCACGTAGCACAGCAATGGCGCGCGCATCCAGACTGGTGTTGAGCACCAGCTTGTTCAGGTCGTCACTTTCAACCTCGCCCCTCCAGGCTTGAACAAATAACGATTCAAAGCGTGCCTTGATGACAGAAAGCTCTGTGCCGACCGGTAACTGAAGGCCCAGGTCATGAATCCAGAACACTTCATTTTGAGCGCCGTCCACAGTGCCACTGCTGACACGGTAGGGCTGTTCGTCCAGCACGCGCGCGCCCATGCGCTCCAGCACCGGCAGGGAATCAGACAAGGCAACTTTGGAGGTGTTGTAGATTTTGAAACGCAACAGGCCGGGCCCGGCGTCCAGCGGGCGATACAGCTTGACTGCCAGGGGCGAAAGGGACGTCAAAACAGACAAGCCCTGTGCGTCTTCCGCCGCCACCTGGGCCGAAAAGTCTTCACGGTAAGCAGTGGGAAAAGCACTGGCAAAGCGATGGGCCAATGCCAAGCCTGGACCCTCGCCATGGGTATACAGCAGCTCTTGCGTGCAATCGTCCTCCCAGCGCTGGGCCAGCCGGGCAATGCGCGCCTCGAGAGCGCGCAGGTCAAGGTCTGTCGGCACCTGATCTTTGGCCCGCACCAGGTAGTGGATGCGTGCCATCGGGCTGTCGGTGAGCGTCGGGGTGAACTCAATCGATTGACCGTCCAGCGCGTTGGCCAACTCCTGACCAATCTTGATGCGCAGCTCGGTGTTGTAGCGGTCACGCGGCACAAATACTTGCACCGAGGTAAAGCGTCCAAACGGATCACTACGCAGGAACATACGCGTGCGCTGGCGCTCTTGTAGGCGCAAGATGCCAATGGCATGCTCTGTCAACGTGGCGGTATCAATCTGGAACAATTCATCGCGCGGGTAGGCATCCAGA
This sequence comes from Gammaproteobacteria bacterium, assembly GCA_025359085.1. Lineage (GTDB taxonomy): Bacteria > Pseudomonadota > Gammaproteobacteria > Burkholderiales > Burkholderiaceae_C > Rhodoferax. The sequence continues at coordinate 19,662 of JANYHL010000060.1, read as the reverse complement.
ATCGATTGCAGTGACTTGGCCGCATGGCTGTCGGGCACCACCCCCGCTGCGGCGGTGACCTCGGCCGCGCGACGGCGCACCTGCGGAATGTTGCTGACGGACGCTGCGTAGGCAGTGGCGGTATACAGCCCAAGAAAGCGTGCTTCACCGATCACTTGGCCCGCCTCGTCAAAGCGCTTGACGCCAATATAGTCCAACCAGGCCGGGCGGTGTACGGTGGCGCGTGTCATGGCCTTGGTAATGAGTACCAGTTGGTCTGAATCGAGAAAAGCCACCGCATCGGCAGGCAGTTGGCTGATCGGCGTATGAACCACCCCCCGCAGTACGCCCAGGCCAGACTCGGCAATGGCGACCAGACTCACGGCATCGCCATCACGCACAACCTTGTAATCTCGTGCCCCAAGAAAGGTGAAGTGCTTGGCCTCGAGCCAGCGCAAAAAGTCCACGCCTTCTTGCTGATTGACAGAGGATAGCTGCGACTTTGCCGATGCGTCGGCCACGGCTTGCAGCCGACTCAGCATCGGTCGCCAGTCTTGCACGACGGCGCGCACATCCCCCAGAATGCGCGCCAGTTCAGCAGCCAATGCGGCGCGATCAGACTCGCTCACAATGCGATCGCATTCCACCAAAATCAACGACGCCATCAGGCTGCTTGACTCGCCGTTGTGCGCTGCGCTGGAGGCCTTGATCAAATGGCCTTGTTGATCGCGTTGCACACTGAGCAAGGGATGAACAATCCAGTGCGCGGTACGGCCACTGCGGTTGACGGCCATGGTGACCGAATCAACCAAGAATGGCATGTCATCATTAACAATCTGAATAGCGGTGTGCTCGCTCACAAAACCGTCTTCCGCCAGGGTTGGATTAAAGACCCGAATCCGGGCGCTTTGCGGTGCGCTCGCACCCTCCAGCAAGCGCCAGTGCGCGTTGGCAATGGCAAACAAAGTGGCGGGGCCCCGGGCCTGTATCTGATCTGGATCGGCATTCTCGAAATAAGCCAATACAAAATCAGCAAGCGGGCTGGCGGCAGGCCCAGCGTGCTGCTGGGTATAGGTCAGCAGTTCGGTAAGCGCGGGATGAGTCATGGTGTCTCCGATGGAACTTTGGTGGTCTAAATTCTAGGCGTGCAGCCCTGAATTTAGTAATCCTTGGTCATCAGCTCATGACGTTATGCAAGAGTCGCATCAACCCGGCGTGCCAACCATGCCGCGATGAAGCGCTACTGCAACTGGCCCTTGAGAGCGATGGGTAGCAACAAGGGCAGGACGGCGATTCCCTCCTCGATGAGGGACTCAGTCTCCACGCGCGAGGCGCGGCCACGAATGCCACGCTCCTTGACCTCGCCGTAATGAATCTTGCGAGCTTCCTCGGCAAAATTTTCACCAACGTCAGCGGTATTGGCCACAATCCGGCGTGCCACCGCCATCCAGGCAAGTTGCAGTGCTTGCTCTGCCGCATCCGGCCCGGCAACTTCCAGTGCCGCCCAGGGCTCGCCGCGACCACTGCCCAGGTTCAGACGCGGCGCGCTCAGCCGCTTGCTGATCGAGCCGTCGCCGCAGACTGGACACTCGACCAGGGCCCGCCCGCACTGATCTCTAAAATCAGCTTCGGAGGCAAACCAGCCTTCAAACACATGTTGATTACGACACTGAAGGTTCAAAACTTTCATGGCGCCATTATCCCGCGCGAACCGGCACCGCCGCTGGACGCCAATTTAAAAGCCAGGCACCAGACAGAACGTTCTGCACCCACAAGGCCGCCGCCAGGGTTTTGCCGTCGGTGATCGTGCCATCCTGGCACCATTGCAGCAACTCTTTCGGGCTGGCGGTGAACACATCCAGAAACTCACCCGGATCAAGTTGGCGCGCCCCAGGCGTCAACCCCCGGGCAAACCAGATGTCGATGAATTCTGTGGAGTAAGAAATGACCGGGTGCAGTACACCCGCCCTAGCCCACTCGGACGCGGTAAAGCCGGTTTCTTCCAGAAGCTCCCGCTGGGCACAGAGTTGAAGGTCTTCGCCTGAATCGAGCTTACCCGCCGGAAACTCGACCATCACCTGACCTACCGGGTAGCGAAACTGGCGCTCAAGTACAACTCTTATTCCACCCTCTGTATCTTCAAGAAGAGGAACAATCATGACGGCACCTGGATGCACCATATATTCGCGGGTGGCAGTCACCCCATCGGGAAGTTTGACGGTGTCGCGAAACACGTGAAGAAAATGGCCTTTGACCAATTCTTCACTGCTGAGTTTCTCTTCGACTAAGTGGCGATTATCCATGAGAGGTCGCAAGAATTGATCGCGCCAATCAAGATGAAAATACCCGCCAGCACTGCTCACAGTTTGCAACTAGCGAGACCCAATCGGCTCAATTCCCGCTGGCAGATTCGACCCCAAGCCGTTTGTCAGGTGCTCAGCATTTGCACGACCGCGTTGGCGCACAAAGTCATCAAACCACCGGGCAGAAGACCCAACAACAATAACAGTGCGCCATTCAGGGTCAACACAGCGCGAACGTCCAGAGGAGCAGACACGCTGTGGGTCGACGTTGGCTTGTCGAAGTACATGACTTTGATCACACGCAAGTAATAGAAGGCACCAATCAGCGACATCATGACGGCGAACACGGCTAAACCGATGTTAAAGCCGCCGCCGGAGGCTACTAATGCCTGTAACACCGCAAGTTTGGCGTAAAACCCAACCATGGGCGGAATGCCTGCCAACGACAAAAGGCAAACAGCCATCACACCAGCATAAAGTGGGCTGCGCTCGTTCAGTCCGGCCATATCCGCGATCTCTTCACTCTCGAAACCGTCACGAGCAAGCAAGAGGATGACCCCAAAACTTGCCAGCGTTGTCAGCACATAAGTGATGACATAGAACATGGACGAACTATACGCATTGGCGGCATAGTGAATATCACCGTTCACCACACCCGACATCAGACCCAGCAACACAAAACCCATGTGAGAAATGGTTGAATACGCCAGCATGCGCTTGAGATTGGTCTGTGCAATGGCGGCCAGATTTCCAATCAGCAGCGAACCAACGGATAGCACCATCAGCATCTGCTGCCAATCAATCGCCAAGGGCAACATGCCCTCCACCAATAATCGAATGCAGATGGCAAATGCTGCCAACTTGGGAGCGCCCCCAATCAGCAGGGTCACGGCAGTAGGTGCGCCCTGGTACACGTCAGGGATCCACATATGGAAGGGAACCACACCCAGCTTGAAAGCAAGACCGGACACCACAAACACCAAGCCGAACACCAAAACCTGATGCTTGATTTGGCCTGAATTGATCGCCTTGAACACCGCATTCACATCAAGCGAGCCCGTGGCGCCATACATCATTGACAGCCCATAAAGCAGGAAGCCCGACGCCAGTGCGCCCAACACAAAATACTTCATGGCTGCTTCAGTGGCAGTGCCGTTGTCGCGCCGCAAGGCTACCAGCGCGTAGCTCGACAACGTCAGCAACTCAAGCCCCAAGTAGATGACAAGAAAGTTATTGCCGGAGATCATGACAAACATGCCCAGCAGGCTGAACATACTCAAGGAGAACAGCTCACCACCGCGCAGCATGTCGCGATCCGCTGCGTAGGGACGGCCATAGACCAGGGTCACCATGACGGCAATGGTAGCAAAGCACTTGAGCCAGTTGCCCATGGAGTCGCTAACGACCATGTTATTAAAGCCATAGATGGTTGCACCACCAACAGCGTAACTCGCCTGCAAGGCGGCAACAATGGCCAAGGTCAGCAGGGACAGCAAGTAGGTCTGCGTGCGGCGTGGACTTTTCACGCCAAGATCGGCCAGCGCGATGACGCAAGCCATGATGAGCAGGATGATTTCTGGATAAACCGAAATCCAACTGAGTTTGTCAATCATGTTCTATCTCTTAATTCAATTTGGTCGATTCAGACTGATCAAATCAGCTTGGACAGCGCGACGTGCTTGAGCAACTCCAGCACCGATCCATCCATCACATCGGTAAATGGTTTCGGATAGACACCCATGTACAGGACCGCAATTGCCAGCAGGGTCAACATCAAGAACTCACGAGCATTAATATCTTTCAAGGCCTTGACGTGATCATTGGCAACTGGGCCGAGGTAGACACGCTTGAACATCCACAGGGTGTAAGCTGCGCCAAAAATAAGCGCACTGGCAGCGCCAAAGCCCAGCCAAAAGTTGGCCTTCACTGCGCCCAGGATCACCATCCACTCGCCGACAAAACCGGCCGTCCCAGGCAAACCGCAATTCGCCATCGCAAACAAGAGGGCAAACGCCGTGAACTTGGGCATGGTATTGACCACGCCACCGTAACTGGCGATCTCCCGCGAATGAACCCGGTCATACAGCACACCGATGGACAGAAACATGGCAGCCGACACAAAACCGTGCGCAATCATCTGCACCACGCCGCCTGACACGCCGAGGGCATTGAAGATGAAAAAGCCCAGGGTCACAAACCCCATATGTGCAACAGACGAATAAGCCACCAGCTTTTTCATATCTTTTTGCACCAACGCCACCAGACCCACATAGACGACAGCAATCAGAGACAAAGCGATCATCAACCAAGCCCATTCACGCGCGGCATCCGGCGCAATCGGCAAGGAAAATCGCAAAAAGCCATAGGCACCCAGTTTGAGCATGATTGCGGCCAGCACGGCAGACCCGCCGGTAGGCGCCTCCACGTGCACATCCGGCAGCCACGTGTGGACCGGCCACATCGGCACTTTCACAGCGAATGCAGAAAGAAACGCAAAGAACAGCATGGTCTGTGCCGTGCTGCTCAGGGGCAGTTGGTGCCACGTCGCCAAATCAAAACTGCCACCTGACTTGGTGTACAGAAAGATCAGGGCAATCAGCATCAACAGTGAACCAAGCAAGGTATACAAGAAGAACTTGAACGCCGCGTAGATCTTGTTCGGTCCGCCCCAGATACCAATGATCAGATACATCGGAACCAGTGTGGCCTCAAAGAACACATAGAAAAGCATGCCATCAAGCGCACAAAACACGCCAATCATCAAGCCGCTCAAAATCAGGAACGCACCCATGTACTGGTTGACGCGCCGGGTAATAGACTCCCAACTCGCAATGATGACCACGACGTTGATGAACGCCGTCAGCAATACAAACCAGAGTGAAATCCCGTCTACACCCAAGTGATAATTGACATTGAAGCGCTCGATCCAGGGCGCCTTCTCCACAAACTGCATGGCAGCTGTGCCAAGTTTGAAACCGCCATACAAGGGCAAGGTGACAAGAAAACTGACAATAGCGCCGATGAGTGCGACCCAGCGCACGGTGCGGGCCTGATCATCATGACCAAGTGCCAGCAGCACGACACCAAAAACAATTGGTGTCCAAATAGCCAGGCTCAACAATCCCATTTTTTTTATTCTCCTACTTGAGCCAGACGAAATACGTCATCAGCACAAAAACACCCAAGATCATGACCAGCGCATAGTGGTACAGATAACCCGTCTGAACCCTCCGAGTCACGCCGGATACCCAAGCGACCCCTTTCCAGGAGCCATTGACAATGACACCGTCAATCAGGACTTCATCACCACCCTTCCACAAGACGGTGCCGAGAGCCCGCATAGCACGGGCCAAAATATTTTCATTAAACCAGTCCAGGTAATACTTGTTTTCAAGCAGCGTGTAGATGGGTTGAACGCGAACCTTGATGACCGCGGGCAATGCAGGATTGACCAGGTACATGTAATAGGCGCTTGCCACCCCTGCCAAGGCCAGCCAGAACGGCAGGGTTGTGAGCGCATGCCAAGCCATTTGTACTGGGCCATGGAACGCTTTGGCCAGCTCTTCCATGGCAGCGTGTTTTTCCGCATCAATGAAGATGGCGTCTTTGAAAAAATCACCAAACAACATCGGCTGAATGGTCATGAAGCCAATCACCACCGAGGGGATCGCCAGCAGAATCAGTGGCATCGTCACCACCCAGGGTGACTCATGGGGATCGTGATGTTCATTATGGTGACCATGGTGTCCGTCATGGTGAGCCGCTGGATTCTGGTCGAAACGCTCCTTGCCGTGGAACACCAAGAAATACAATCGGAAGGAATAAAATGCTGTCACAAAGACACTCGCCAACACCGCAAACGATGCAAAGCCAGCACCGGGAAGATGACTTTCCAGAACCGCTTCAATAATGCTGTCCTTGGAATAAAAGCCGGCGAACAAGGGCGTGCCAATGAGGGCCAGAGAGCCCAGAAGCGTAGTGATCCAGGTGATTGGCATGTACTTGCGTACCCCACCCATCCAGCGGATATCCTGGTTATGGTGCATGCCCATGATGACCGAACCCGCAGCAAGGAACAACAGCGCCTTGAAAAACGCGTGCGTCATCAAATGAAAGACCGCCGCTGAATAGGCAGACGCCCCAAGCGCCACGGTCATGTAGCCAAGCTGAGACAGTGTCGAATACGCCACCACGCGTTTGATGTCGTTTTGGATAACACCCAAGAACCCCATAAACAAGGCCGTGATGGAACCGATCACCATAACGAAATTAAGCGCCGTCTCGCTGAGTTCAAACAGGGGCGACATACGCGCCACCATGAAAATACCCGCCGTCACCATGGTCGCCGCGTGGATCAAGGCCGAGATCGGCGTGGGGCCTTCCATGGAATCCGGCAACCAAACGTGCAGCGGAAACTGGGCTGATTTACCCATGGCTCCAATAAACAAGCAAATGCAGATCACTGTAATAAGCATCCAGTTGGTGCCGGGGAAACTTAGTTTTGCCAAGTCAGCCGCACGGGCGAACACTTCTGTGTAGTTAAGTGTTCCTGCAAAGGCAACAATCAGTCCAATTCCAAGGATAAAACCAAAGTCACCGACTCGATTGACTAAAAATGCCTTCATGTTCGCAAATATGGCAGTCGGTTTGTTGAACCAAAACCCAATCAACAAATAAGACATCAAACCGACGGCCTCCCAGCCAAAGAACAGCTGCAGCATGTTGTTGCTCATGACCAACATCAGCATGGAAAAGGTGAACAGTGAGATATAGGCAAAGAAACGGTTATAGCCTTCGTCCTCTTCCATGTAACCGATGGTATAGATGTGAACCATCAAGGACACAAAGGTGACCACGCACATCATCATGGCGGTAAGGCCATCCACAAGGAAGCCGATCTCCATTTTGAGTCCGCCCACCACCATCCATGTATAGATAGTCTCATTAAAGCGGGCGCCATCAAGTGCCACGCTCTTGAGCGTCAGTGCAGAAAGAACAAATGCCAGCAACACGCCTAAAATTGTCAGCGAATGCGACATGCGGCGACCGATCCAGTTACCACCGAACTTGGTACCAAGAATACCGGCCAGTACAGCACCAACCAACGGCGCCAGTGGCACCGCCAGAAGCGTTGAAGCGGAAAGGGTTTGACTCATCTTATTAACCCTTGAGCGTATTAAGTTCATCCACATTGATGCTTGACTTGTTGCGAAACAACAGCACCAAAATGGCTAGTCCGATTGCCGATTCAGCAGCAGCAACAGTCAGAATAAAAAACACAAATATTTGCCCGTGCATGTCTCCCAAATAGTAGGAGAAAGCCACGAAATTGGTATTGACGGCCAGCAGCATCAGTTCGATTGCCATCAACAAAACAATTAAATTTTTTCTATTAAGAAAAATGCCAATCACTGACAGCGCAAACAACATGGCGCCCAGCGACAAAAAATGCCCAAGAGTTAAAGTCATTCCTTTTTCTCCACATTCATACTTGCTGCGTCATCCATCGATGCCACCTTGGTGGAGTCCATCTTGAGCACGACCATCCGATCTTTGGCTTTCACCCGCACCTGAGCGAATGGGTTCATCTGCTTGCTGTCCTTGCGCTGACGCAAGGTCAATGCAATAGCTGCAATCATCGCCACGAGGAGAATCGCTCCAGCGATTTCGAGGGGATAGACATATTGGCTGTAAAGAATTTTGCCCAGCTCACGGGTATTGGATAACTCAACACCTGCGTGACCAAGTGCGACAGCGCCCTGCGGCTCCTCCATGAGGCGAAATCCACCCATTAATACCGCGGCCATCTCAAGTGCAATAACAACGCCTATCGTGGCGGCTAACGGGAAATGTTTCCAGAAACCTTCGCGCAAACCATCCACTTTGATATCCAGCATCATCACCACGAAAAGGAACAGCACCATCACGGCCCCGACATACACAAGCACCAGCGTAATCGCCAAAAATTCAGCCTTGAGCAATAACCAAATTGCCGCCGCCTGGAAAAATGCCAGTACAAGGTACAAAACGGCATACACCGGATTGCGAGAAGTAATAACTCGAAAGGCGGCAAACAGCAGCACGATCGAGAAAAAATAGAAGAAACCCGTCTTGACGTCCATGTGTCGTTACTTTTTTCCGGTGTTCAAAAGATGATAGCTGCGCATGAGGTCGTTAGCGGTATTTGGCATCAGCCGCCCTGGCTGCCGCAATCTGGGGTTCGTAGCGGTCGCCCACCGCCAGCAGCATGTCTTTCGTGAAATAAAGGTCGCTCCGAGATTCGCCGTGGTACTCAAGGATCGAGGTTTCCACAATTGAGTCGACCGGGCAGCTTTCTTCACAAAATCCACAAAAGATGCACTTATTCAAATCAATGTCATAGCGCGTCGTTCGGCGCGAGCCATCGGCGCGAACCTCTGATTCGATAGTGATCGCCATCGCCGGACAAATCGCTTCACACAGCTTGCAGGCAATACAACGCTCTTCACCATTTTCGTAACGACGCAAGGCATGAAGGCCCCGAAATCTGGGCGATAGAGGCGTCTTTTCTTCGGGGTACTCAAGCGTGATCTTGCTGCTAAACGCATATTTGCCGGTCAGCGCAAGGCCCTTGAATAACTCGCCTAGCATGAAACTGGATAAGAAATCTTTCAACGAGAAGGCACTCTCGTTTGCGGTTTCAATAGCACTTGAAGTAGGGGTAGACATAGACAACTCGAATTACTTCCAAATGTTCCAAGGGGTTTGCATCCATCCCCCAACAACAACCAGCCAAACCAGGGTTACCGGAATGAATATCTTCCAACCCAGGCGCATGATTTGGTCATAACGAAATCGCGGAAACGAAACCCTTACCCAGACAAACATGGTGACCACAAAAAATGATTTAAGGCCCAGCCAGATCCACCCTGGAATCCAGTTGAATAAGACACTATCGATCGGTGACAGCCACCCGCCGAGGAACATGATGGTCGTCAAAACCGAAACCAGCCATATGTTGGCGTACTCGGCCATCTGGAACATCGCCCAGGACATACCAGAGTATTCAACCATATGCCCCGCCACGATCTCTGACTCGCCTTCAATCACGTCGAAAGGAAGTCGATTGGTTTCCGCCAGACCAGAAATAAAATAAATCACAAAAATTGGCAGCAGCGGCAGCCAGTTCCACGACAGAAAATTAAGACCCAACCCCGCAAAATAGCCCCGGCCTTGGCCAGAGACAATATCTGTCAGATTCAGACTCGCCGAAACCATGAGAACCACCACCAGGCAAAAGCCCATGGCGATCTCATAACTTACCATCTGGGACGATGCGCGCAGGGCGCCCAAAAATGGATATTTTGAATTGGACGACCATCCGGAGATGATCACGCCATAAACCTCCATGGAGGTGATAGCCATCAGAAATAACAAGCCTGCGTTGATGTTCGCCAAAGCAATGTCTGGACCAAACGGAATCACTGCCCAGGCCGCCATCGCTGGCATCACTGTCATAACCGGACCGAGATAAAACAAGAATTTTTCGGCGGCGGCAGGCCTAAGAACCTCTTTGGTCATCAACTTCATTGCATCCGCTATGGGCTGCAGCAGGCCCCAAGGCCCCACCCGGTTTGGACCAATGCGGATTTGGGCCCAAGCCAGTAACTTGCGCTCCCAAAGTGTTGTATAAGTAACGGCACCCATCACTAGCATCAAGACCAGCGTAACCTTGATGAGAGCCCAGACCACTGGCCAGCCAATAGCGGACCACCAAGGGGCTGCCAGCAGACCCTCACCCAACGCGAAAATGGTGTCAATCATGCTGTCACCTCCTGCGCCACGTCATGTGGTTTAGCATCTGCCGTGAGTTGCAAGCTGGCAGCGCGACGCACGATCCCATCAAGCGCATAGATAGCGACGATCGCCGGGGCGGCTGCAGCAGACGTGAGGTCAATAGCAGCTTGCGTTGCATTGTTCAACCTATCGGCAGACAACAGCGCCTCACCTTCAACAGGCAATCCGGGCACACGTTTAAGCACTTCCTGCGACGATTCGAAATCAAAATCTGGAATCCCAAGTAAGTTGGCTAATACACGTAAAATTTTCCAAGCCGGACGAGCTTCGCCCAAGGGCTTGACGACCGCATGAAAGCTTTGCACACGACCCTCGGCATTGATAAAGGTTCCGGATGTTTCAGTGAACGGCGCAATCGGCAACAAGACATCGCTGAAAGCCATATTGGCTTTGAACGGACTCAGCGTAACCACCATCTCTGGCTTGGACAAACCACTCAAGGCCAAAACGCTTGCGGCCGAATCGAATTCGGGTTCGTTGTTTAACAAAAATACTGCCTTCAGATCACCGCGAAGCATTTGCCCGGCATTCAGACCGTTTGGACCGGGCAGGGCGCCCGCGACTTGTGCACCAACTGTATTGCTGGCCTCCGTCAAGTAGCCAACCGTAGCGCCGGTTTGCGTGCCAATCCAGTTGGCAAGGGCCAACAGGCTAGACGCCTTGGCATGATGCGCGGCCGCATTGCCCAACAAAATCGCTTTGCGTTCGCCACTCAGCAAGGACTGGGCGATGGCTTTGGCTGCACCATCAGCATTGCCGGGCACGGGCGACTCAACGCCTTTGTCGGCGGCCACGGCAGCGGCCACGTCCGCCAGCGCCTGCACCCAGGTACGAGCGTCGCGCAGCATGGTATTCGCGATCGGCATGCCCCAGTCTTCTGCTACCGAGCCAATAGCATTTACCGCGCAACCTTTACGGGCCGCCTGCCGAATTCTCTGTGCAAACAGAGGGTGATCCTTGCGCAGACTGGACCCCACCACCAACACACGCTGGAGATCGGACAAGGATGCAATAGCGGTACCAAGATAGCGCACGCCTTCAGACGCAAGAAATTCAGAGTTACGCAAGCGGTAGTCCACGTTTTCGCTACCCAGACCGCGCACAAAAGCGCTGGCCAGAAACAACTCCTCCAGCGTACTATGCGGGCTAACCAAGGCGCCAATGCTTTGGGCGCCGTGTTCCGACTTGATTTCTTTTAGGCCGTTGGCGACATACTCCAACGCGGTCTGCCAATCGACAGGATTCCAAATCCCGCCTTGCTTAATCATGGGGGTGGTCAGACGCTCGTCGCTGTTCAATGCCTCATACGAAAAACGGTCGCGGTCTGCAATCCAGCATTCGTTGACAGCCTCGTTTTCAAAAGGCACGACGCGCATGACCTTGTTATTCTTGACCTGGACAATCAGATTGGCACCGGTAGAGTCGTGCGGGCTGACGGACTTGCGACGCGACAGCTCCCAGGTGCGGGCACTGTAGCGAAACGGTTTACTGGTCAGGGCGCCAACCGGGCAAATGTCAATCATGTTGCCGGAAAGCTCAGAGTCAATCGAACGACCAATGAAGGTTTCAATCTCGGCGTGCTCGCCGCGATGCGACATACCCAACTCCATGACGCCGGCCACCTCTTGCCCAAAGCGAACACATCGAGTGCAATGAATGCAGCGACTCATCTCCTGCATGGAAATCAGGGGTCCCACATCTTTGATTGCAACAACACGCTTTTCTTCTTCGTAGCGCGACGAAGAAGCGCCATAACCTACCGCGAGATCCTGCAATTGACACTCGCCGCCCTGGTCACAAATCGGACAATCCAGTGGGTGGTTGATCAGCAGGAATTCCATGACCGACTTTTGCGCCTTGATGGCCTTGTCGCTCTTGGTCCGAACAATCATGCCCGGCGCAACTTGAGTAGCACAGGCGGGCATGGGCTTCGGCATTTTTTCTACGTCCACCAAACACATGCGGCAACTGGCCGAAATGCTGAGCTTCTTGTGGTAACAAAAATGCGGTATGTAGGTGCCGACTTTGTCGGCTGCATGCATGATCATGCTGCCTTCAACAATATCCACCTTCTTGCCGTCGAGTTCAATTTCAATCATGTAGGTATGCTCGCTCAGACGCTCGTTCAGACGTACAGCGGGACCATGCAGGTCTTGTGCTCTACGTGGTATTCAAATTCAGGGCGGAAATGTTTGATCATGGCGCGCACGGGCATGGCTGCAGCGTCTCCCAAAGCGCAAATGGTGCGCCCCATGATATTTTCTGCGACGTTGTCAAGCAGATCGAGGTCGGTGACGCGACCCTGACCATTTTCGATGCGATCCACAACGCGCGACAGCCAACCAGTGCCCTCGCGGCAAGGCGTGCACTGACCACACGATTCATGCATATAAAAGTAGCTCAAACGCTGCAGACTCTTGACCATACACCGACTGTCGTCAAGCACAATCACAGCCCCAGAGCCCAGCATCGAACCCGCCTTGGCGATGGAATCGTAGTCCAGCGTACAGTCCATCATGGTGCTGCCAGGCAACACCGGCGACGAAGATCCACCAGGGATGACGGCCTTGAGTTGGCGCCCCTTGCGCACACCCCCGGCAAGCTCAAGCAATTGGGAGAATGGCGTGCCCATGGGTACTTCGTAGTTCCCAGGAAGCTCCACATCACCACTGACGGAGAATATTTTGGTACCTCCACTGTTGGGCTTGCCACACGCCAGATAGGCCTGCCCGCCATGACGAATAATCCAAGGCACCGCCGCGAAGGTTTCCGTGTTGTTAATGGTGGTGGGTTTGCCGTAAAGACCAAAACTGGCCGGAAACGGCGGTTTGTAGCGAGGTTGGCCTTTCTTGCCTTCAAGCGATTCGAGCAAGGAGGTTTCTTCACCGCAGATGTAGGCACCATAGCCATGAGCAGCATGCAATTGAAAACCGAATTCGCTACCCAGAATATTGTTGCCTAGAAGACCAGCCGCACGAGCCTCTTCCAGGGCCTCTTCAAAACGTAGATAGGTGCTAAAGATTTCACCATGGATGTAGTTATAACCCACTGAAATGCCCATAGCGTAGGCGGCGATGATCATGCCTTCGATCACCATATGGGGGTTGAACTGCAGTATTTCACGGTCCTTGCAAGTGCCTGGCTCTCCTTCGTCCGAGTTGCAGACGAGATACTTTTGCCCGGCATACTGGCGTGGCATAAAGCTCCACTTCAGCCCGGTCGGAAAACCCGCTCCGCCACGCCCCCGCAAGCCAGACTCCTTGACGACCGCAATCACCTGGTCGGGCGTCATACCTGGGGCAGTAGCGTCATCAGCAGTTGCACTACTGTCCTTTGCGAGTATTTTTCGCAGCGCCTGATAACCCCCGCGCGACTCGTAATCCTTCAAATGCCAATTCGAACCGTTCAGATCTGCGTAAATTTGAGGATTGATGTGACGACCGTGAAAACCAGTCTGTTCGCCGGTCGCTTGAAACTGGGAGAGGATTTGTTCAGCCAACATTACTTATCCCCCGCCGCACGCAGGCCGTCAACCAGCTGATCCAGCTTGTCATCGCTCATGAAACTGCACATGGTCTGGTCATTCACCAACAGCACAGGTGAATCAGCACAGGCACCAAGACATTCACATTGCTGCAAAGTAAACATGCCGTCAGGCGTGGTCTGGCCCATTTTGATGTCTAGCTTATGCTCAAGATGCTTGAGGGCCTTTCCACCGTCGCGCAACTGACAGGGCAAATTGGTACAGACATTCAGCTTGTACTTGCCAACCGGTTGCTGGTTGTACATGTTGTAAAACGCGGTCACTTCATGCACCGCCATGGGCGCCATACCTAGAAATTCAGCCACCTCGATTTCACTCTCGGCGCTCACATAACCGGTCTCCCTCTGGACAACCGCCAGACACGCCATGACGGCGGACTGCTTCTGATCTTCAGGGTACTTGGCAACTTCTTGAGCGAAGCGCGCTTTGGATTCTTCGGAAATCATCGATCAACTTCCCCAAACACAATATCCAATGAACCAATAATCGCAACAGCATCGCCAATCATGTGCCCACGCCCCATCTCACCGAGCGCCGCCAGATGGACAAAGGCAGGAGGCCGAATTTTCATGCGGTAAGGCTTGTTGGCTCCATCACTGACCATGTAAATACCGAACTCCCCCTTGGGATGCTCAATGGTCGCGTAGGCTTCACCTTCGGGCACTGAAAAGCCCTCGGTAAAAAGCTTGAAGTGGTGAATCAATTCTTCCATATTGGACTTCATGGATTCACGATTTGGCGGTGCGATCTTGTGGTTGTCGGTGATGACAGGACCCGGATTGACACGCAGCCAATCAACACATTGCTTGATGATCCGGTTGGACTGCTTCATCTCTTCCATGCGCACCAGATAGCGGTCATAGCAGTCGCCAGTCTTGCCTACCGGAATGTCGAAATCAAGCTGGTCATAGATCTCATAGGGCTGCTTCTTCCGCAGATCCCAGGCAATGCCAGAACCACGCAACATCGGACCGCTAAACCCGAGATTCAGAGCGCGCTCCGGGGTAACCACACCAATGCCTACGGTGCGTTGTTTCCAGATGCGGTTATCTGTCAACAGGGTGTGATACTCACCCAGGTAAGTCGGAAAACGCTGGGTAAAGTCGTCAATGAAATCAAGCAGGCTGCCATCGCGATTTCGGTTCAGCTTCTCAGTGGACTTGGCGCTTCGAATCTTGTTGGGCTGATGCCGTGCCATGGTGTCGGGCAAATCGCGATAGACACCGCCCGGCCGGAAGTAGGCCGCATGCATGCGCGCACCGCTAACCGCCTCATACATGTCCAAGAGGTCTTCCCGCTCGCGAAAGGCGTACAGCATGACCGTCATCGCCCCGCAGTCCAGCGCGCCCGCGCCGATACACAGCAAATGGTTAAGCAAACGGGTAATCTCGGAAAACATCACGCGGATGTACTTGGCACGCGTGGGCACTTCCAGCCCCAACATTTTTTCAAGCGCCAGACAGTACGCGCTTTCATTGCACATCATCGACATGTAGTCGAGACGATCCATATAAGGCAGGGCCTGGATGTAAGTCTTGGTTTCGGCAAGCTTCTCAGTTGCCCGATGCAACAACCCGATATGCGGGTCAGCGCGTTGAATCACTTCGCCATCCAGCTCCAGCACGAGACGCAAAACGCCATGCGCCGCAGGATGCTGTGGCCCGAAGTTAAGGGTATAGTTTTTTATTTCAGCCATAAAGCGCCTAGTGCACGCCTCCGTAGTTGTCTTCACGGATGATGCGCGGTGTGATTTCGCGGGGCTCAATCGTGACGGGCTGATACACGACGCGCTTTAGCTCGGCGTCGTAGCGCATCTCGACGTGACCTGAAACTGGAAAATCTTTGCGGAATGGGTGGCCAATGAAACCGTAGTCGGTCAAAATGCGGCGCAAATCAGTATGGCCCTCAAAAACGATGCCGAACAGATCAAAAGCTTCTCGCTCAAACCAGTTGGCAGAACTCCAGATACCACACAAGGACTGCACCACCGGCAGACTGTCATCGGGCGCAAATACTTTGAGCCGCACACGTTGATTCAGGCTGACCGACAAGAGATGGGACACCACACAATAACGCAGTCCGGTTTGCGGCTGATCCTTGTAGGTGGAGTAGTCAACGCCGCACAAGTCCATCAGTTGCTCGAACCGGCAGCTGGGGTCGTCGCGCAGGATCTTTGCAGCCTGCAAATAATGAGCACTGTCTACGACGATGGTGAGCTCATCCAGTCGAAGCACACTGCTGATAAGCAGGTCGCCCAACGCAGTCTCAACATTGACTTTGGTAGTTTCGGGATTCACAGCGAATAAAGTCATCACCATTCCCTTATGCGCGTGCAATGGTTTGCGTGCGGCGAATCTTGTGCTGCAGCTGAATGATGCCGTACAGCAGAGCCTCCGCCGTCGGGGGACACCCCGGTACATACACATCCACAGGAACGATACGATCACAACCCCGCACGACTGAATAGCTGTAATGGTAGTACCCGCCACCGTTGGCACAGGAGCCCATGGAAATCACACGACGGGGCTCACTCATTTGGTCGTACACCTTGCGAAATGCAGGCGCCATTTTGTTGCACAGGGTGCCGGCCACAATGATCAGATCCGCCTGTCGCGGACTGGCACGA
The DNA here is from genome assembly GCA_025359085.1 of Gammaproteobacteria bacterium. Classification (GTDB taxonomy): domain Bacteria; phylum Pseudomonadota; class Gammaproteobacteria; order Burkholderiales; family Burkholderiaceae_C; genus Rhodoferax. Next base: position 3,374 of record JANYHL010000060.1, on the reverse strand, counting down.
AACACCTCTGCGCCGAAGCGACTGATATCGTAGCGGGCGTTAGCGGCATGCATCATCTCCACAGCGCAACACGCCAACCCAAAAGACATCGGCCAAAGCGATCCGGTTTTTGCCCAGTTCATCACCGAGTCGTAACTGGTGGTGATAAAGCCTTCTTTTAGTATGCCTTCGATCATCGCATCACTCCCAGTCAAGGGCTCCCTTTTTCCACTCGTAAATGAACCCTACGACGAGGATAGTCAAAAACACCATGACCGACCAGAAACCAAGCGCACCAATCTCTTTAAGCGACACCGCCCAAGGAAACAAGAATGCGATTTCGAGATCGAACAAAATGAACAGGATGGCGACCAGGTAGTAGCGCACATCGAACTTCATGCGCGCGTCCCCAAAAGCCTCAAAACCGCATTCGTAGGGCGAGTTTTTTGCAGGATCAGGGAGGTTGGGTCCAAGGACATATCCAAGAACCTGTGGCGCAACACCGACACCGATGCCAACCAAGATAAACAAGAAAATTGGCAGGTATTGATCAAGACTCATAAAAGGATATTTTGTTCCAAGTATTGGCTTGTTGCATTGATCCACATCAAGCATGTTTAGTTGGTGCCGTCGGCGAGACTCGAACTCGCAAAGCTTTCGCCACTACCACCTCAAGATAGCGTGTCTACCAATTTCACCACGACGGCTCATTTGCGTCCGGACGGCACAAAATACCTTGTGCTTTTAACCCTCCGGACAGGGCTGTAGTCTACCTCTAAATCCGCAGGTTCTCCGCGACGTCAGGCAATTTCAACTGCGTTTATTTCGATGGAATTTGTGCTGCGCCAGACGCCGGCACGGAAGGTGGAGCGACCACCGGAACAGGTGAAGAAATAGCAGCACCTTCAAGCACACTGCCCGAACTCACAGTGGGCCGCGCCGTGCCGAAATAAGCAAGGAGCAAGGTGCAAACAAAAAACACCGTGGCCAGCACAGCCGTGGTACGCGACAGAAAATTTGCACTACCGCTGGCGCCAAAAAGACTGCCCGAACCTCCGCTGCCAAAGGCGGCGCCCATGTCTGCGCCCTTGCCGTGTTGCACCAGGATCAAACCCACCATGACAACCGCAGAAATCATCTGGACAGCGAGAAGAATAGTTAATAAAGCGCTCATTGAATACTCCTAAATATGTAGCGGCCTATGCTTAGAATCAGCAAGCAGAAGCAATAATTGATAAAAAATCAGAAACCTTGAGCGAGGCACCGCCCACCAGCCCGCCATCAATATCTGGCTGGGCCAGCAACTGCGCGGCATTCGCCGCATTCATGCTGCCACCATAAATAATTGGGATGCGATCTGCCTGGTTTGAGGCTGCCTGCAACTGCTGACGCAGCACCGCATGGACTTGCTGCGCCTGCTCGATGCTGGCCGTCTTACCCGTTCCGATGGCCCACACCGGCTCATACGCCACCACCACTTCGCTGATGCAGCAGCCATTGGCATGAATCACCGCCGCCAGTTGACGCTTGACCACTTCTTCGGTCCTGCCGGCTTCACGCTCAGCCAGCGTCTCGCCGACACACACAATCGGTGTGATGCCGCAGGCCAGCACCCGCTGCGCTTTGGTCGCAACGAGAACATCGGACTCAAAGTGATATTGACGACGTTCGGAATGACCCACAATGCAATAGTGCACGCCAAACTCCTGCAGCATGGCCGCAGAAATTTCACCCGTGAAGGCGCCAACCTCATGCTGGGAAACATCCTGCGACCCCAGGCTCATTGCGCCATGCGCCATCAGTGCCTGGCATTGCGCCAGATAAACCGAGGGCACACACAGTGCCACCTGACAAACTGGCGCGCCTAGCCCAGCCAACAGCCCTTTCACCAGGGTCTCATTGGCAGCCAGACTGCCGTTCATTTTCCAGTTGCCTGCGATCAGTTTTTTCTTCATGCCACACCCCACGTCAAAACAATTTTCCCAACATGCAAATTCGATTCCATCAGGGCATGTGCCTTGCTGGCATCCTGCGCTGCAAATGTGCTGTGAATCACCGGCTTGATACGGCCCGACTCAATCAGCGGCCAGACATTCTTCAGAAGCGCCTGGGCAATCGCGGACTTGAAAACAAGCGGTCGGGCCCGCAAGGTCGATCCCGTCACCGTGAGGCGCCGACGCAGCACCAGCCCGGCGTTGATCTCACTCTTGACGCCCCCCTGCACGGCAATGATGACCAGCCGACCATCCTCACTCAAACATTCGATTTCCTTGGCCACATAGCTGCCAGCGACCATGTCAAGAATGACATTGACTCCCTGGCCGCCGGTCAATCGCTTGACCTCGTCCTGGAAATCGTGCGTCTTGTAGTTGATGGCATGGTCGGCCCCCAAGGCCAGGCAAGCGGCACATTTTGCGTCGCTGCCCGCAGTCACGATGACCCGAGAACCCAGGGCCTTGGCCATCTGGATGGCGGTGACGCCAATGCCGCTGGACCCGCCCTGAATCAACAAGGTTTCACCTGACTGCAATTGCGCCCGCTCAAACACATTGCTCCAGACCGTGAACAAGGTCTCGGGCAACGAAGCCGCTTCAATGTCGCTCAGGCCTTGGGGCACCGGGAGACACTGCCCCACCGGTGCCACGCAAAACTCGGCATAACCGCCCCCGGTGACCAGCGCACAAACGCGCTCCCCGAGCTTGAAACCGGCGCGCGCCAGTTCCCGCGCATCGCCGCGCTCAATCACGCCCGCCACTTCCAGCCCCGGAATATCCGAGGCCCCTGGCGGCACCGGGTAATTGCCTGTGCGTTGCAGCACATCCGGTCGATTGACGCCGCTGGCCGACACCCGAATGAGCAGTTCACCCACGCCCGGCACGGGAACGGGTCGCTCACCCAGGCGCAGGACGTCAGGGGCGCCATAAGCGGTTATTTCGATGACTTTCATGATCATTTCAGGCGCTAGCTCTTGTGTTATAAGCGCAAGTAGCTATTATTTTAATAGCAATCTGCACCCCATCAAGCGTGATCAGGACCGCCCTGCCCCGGACGATCCAGCAACACTTTCATGGACAGCTTGATGCGACCCTTTTCGTCCGTCTCCATCACCTTGACTTTGACGATCTGACCTTCGGACAGATAGTCCGTCACTTTTTCAACCCGTTCGTGTGCGATCTGGCTGATGTGCAGCAAGCCGTCTTTCCCCGGCAACAGATTCACCAAGGCACCAAAGTCCAGAATCTTGGTGATGGCGCCTTCATATATCTTGCCGATTTCAACCTCAGCCGTGATCTGCTGGATGCGGCGTTTGGCTTCTTCTGCCTTGGCCGGATCGCTCGACGCGATGGTGATGGTGCCGTCTTCGTCGATATTGATCTGGGTACCGGTCTCTTCGG
>JANYHL010000013.1 GCA_025359085.1 Gammaproteobacteria bacterium | reverse complement strand
GGCTGGAGCGGCCCACATGCACCATGAACAGGCGCGCATGATTCCAATCGTCACCAATCGGCATGAATGGCCCACGACCTACCGCCGCGCCCAAATAGGCCAGCATCGCCGCTGCAATTGCGAACGGGTTGGCCTCGGTGTTGTTGCTGCCAGCCTGCGCCACATCGCCCACAAGGCCATAAAGGCAAGCGGAGTCAGGGCGCGGTGCATTGCGGTGTGTGTCCACAAATATATCGTCATTTTGGCCGTTCCCGCACGTAGAACGTGCGTTGGCAGCTACTGAATTGATAGCGGACGTAATGCCTGCGTCGTCGTCCAGACTGGCTGCCATGTGTTCATAGTCGTGCGGGTTCATGCGAAAGCCTCCACCAGTCGGTTAATGCGATTGGCCGCCACCATCAGGCGCGCCCGGTCGGTATCGGTCAGCGCCACGCCGTTGGCTACATTGCCTGCGGCCACGGCGGTGAGCGTCGATTCAAACGCCATCACCGACAGCGCCAGGCGCGGGCTCAGTGGCGTGGGCTTGGTGGCCACTGGCGGACGGCCATCGTCCACCCAGCAGCCCAAGGCTTTGGCAGCGTCCACAAACTCGCGGCCACCATCCTTGATCTCGTAGGCCAGCACGTCGCCGCCTTTCTCGCCACAGCTCATGCACACCCATGCGCCGGTGGCGACGTTGACGCGCATGGAATCTGAGCCGCCATGAAAGTTGCAGGTGGTGGTTTTCCACTTGGCAGACCGTGGGCCTTTCAGGGTCAGGCCCTGGTTTTCAAAGTAGGTAACTGCGTCGGGTAGCAGGGTGCGGTCAAACGGCATGGTGCAACCTTTACGCCATTGCCTGAGCGATCATCCAAGCACGCACTTCGCTAACTTTCCAGCAGGTTACCCGCTCAGAAAGCTTGATCGGCTTGGGAAACGTGCCCGCCTTGACCTTGCGCCAAAGGGTTGGTGCACTGAACGGCAATGGCGCTGGGTGATCTGGCCTCTTGGGGCTTTGCACCAGTTGCGACTCTCGAATGAATGCGCTGTCGGGCAGTGCGTCGAAAACCGAGGTGTGAATGCTTGCCTTTGCCGCTGGGATGGTCGCTGCAATCGGCGTTTTATGGATTATGGGTTTGTGTGACATTTCTTGCCGTCCTATGAAGTTGACGGTTTGAATGTCCCTTTTTGCAGTTTCCGCGTCACCCTAACTAGGGTCACGCCTGCCCCAATTGGGGTAAGTTCTCAGGTGGCTTTGATGCTGCGGTTTGCTTCTGCAAACTTGTTTTGCAGTGTCGTATCCGATACGCCCGCTAGATGGCCATGGTGCGCCAGCATCGCCGCTATCACCATGCTCTGATTTTCAAAAACAGACTGCGATTTGCCTGCTGGCGACTTACCCAACATCAGCCCAAGCAATCCGCCAATGATGTTCAGGTAAGTGGTTTCTGCCCTTAGGCTGGGGACCTTCATTTTCTCGACCATAGCCGCCAATGAATCGCGCTCGCCCTGCAACTCAGATAGCTTTTGCACTGTTTCATGCGCCCATTTCGTGGCCTGCGCAAGTTCAGCCCTTGCAGCGTCCCGATCCGCTTGCAGTGCGCGAAACGAATCGGCATTAATAGCGGAGTGCGTGGTGCGCTCCACATCATCGAAAAGAAACGCTGGCTTTTGGTCAGGGTAGTGCTTCGACATCCAGACTTTGAGGTCAGTGTGCCGGATGGTCAGGCGCTCCTTCTTGACGTGATCGCCAGCGCTGACCGTCCGGCCATCACGGCCACCAGCTAACTCTCCATTGAGAATCGCGTCATATACCTTTTCGGCGTTTGCCCGAAGGCATGGCCATTGGGGGAAGGCACTAATAGAAGGAAACAATTCATCCCCCGTTGTCAGCAAAATGACAGCCTCATGCTGAATGAGATTGCACCAGCGCAAGGCTGCTTCAATCGGCTTGTAATACGGCTTTTCAAGCGCGCTGCAACTCTTTGCGTCATAGGTATTCATAGCGTTCCCTGTCCCGCCCCTGATTGAGTGCCAGCCCAGCCCGTCAGGGAAAACGGGGTTTCGGGGATCAGCCTAGGGTTGGCAATGCTAGTTATTTCGTACCGCTGCGAATCGAAATCACCTCTGCACCAATGCGCAGTTTGTCCAAGTAGTTCGCCCAGTTCTGCATCATCACGCGCCGCGCTGGCAGGTGCGCCGTGCGGTTGTAGGCGCGACCGTTGGGGTCCTTCACTGCGTGGGCCAATTGGTGCTCGATCAAGTCTACGCGCTCGCCCATCACTTCATCCATGATGGTCCGTGCCAGTGCCCGAAAGCCATGCGCCGTGTGAACCTCTTTGCTGTAGCCCATACCGCGCAACGCTGCATTGATGGTGTTCTCGCTCATGGGTCGCTCGCCCGTGCGCAAGCTCGGGAACACGTAGCGCCCATGGCCCGTGATTGGCTGCACGCTGCGCAACAACGCAACCGCCTGCGTGGACAGTGGCACCAGGTGGTCAACCTTCATTTTCATTTTGCTGGCAGGTATGCGCCACTCGGCCGCATCCAGGTCAATCTCTGCCCATTCCGCTGTGCGCAGTTCACCAGGTCGGACAAACACCAGCGGGGTCAGCTTGAGCGCTGCCACGGTGCAGGGGTGGCCGGTGTAGTCGAATATCGACCGCATCAATTCACCTGCCTGCTTTGGCTCGGTGATCGCAGCAAAGTGTGATTCGGGTATGGCTGCCAGCGCGCCGCGCAGGTCGGTTGTCACATCCCGTTCTGCCAGCCCGACTGCGGCCGCGTACCGGAAAATCTGCCCGCATATTTGTTTGGCACGGTGCGCCGTGTCGATAGAGTCCCGAGCCTCAATCTTGCGCACCGCCTTGTCCCGGCGCGCGGCCCTTGGCCAATCCGACATCGGGATAGACACCAAGCGCTAGCGTCTTGTGTTTGTCGGCAAAC
>JANYHL010000129.1 GCA_025359085.1 Gammaproteobacteria bacterium | reverse complement strand
AATCTCCAACGCGCTCAAGTTCGGTATGTCGGCCACTTGCGTGATCTGGTTGCCGATAGTGATGCCAAACACCTGGCCGACGTTGGACGCCGGGTCGGTGCTGACCAGCAGCACGCGTTGGCCCTGCGTTGCCAGTTCGATCGCCGTGGCGCAGGCAATGGAGGTCTTGCCGACACCGCCCTTGCCGGTGAAGAACAAGAAACGCGGCCGATTCAGTAGAAATTTCATGGGGACACTTTCGGTCAAGCGGGTGACAGGTAGGGCCATCCCGCCAAAAGCAATTCAGAAGTGAAATCAGCAGCAGGCACCGCCCGAGCAGCAGCTGCCAGCGGCTGCGTCGGGCGCTTCAGGTACCGCTGCCGCGGTGCCCAGCCAGCGCGCCAGGTCATCGCGCGTGGGATAGCGCCCGGCAAAGGCAACCTCGCCATCGACCAGCGTGATCGGCAATGCGGCCTCGCCCGAGCGCCCGAGCAGGCCTTTGACGGCGGTGTTGTCGGCAAAGGCCAGCGGCTGCTGAGCCAGGTTGAAGCGCTCAATTTGGAGTCCGCTCTGCTTGGCCCAATCCACATCAGCCGAAAAATCAACCAGCTTCTGGTCGACATCCGTGCCGCAAACGCCGCTGCTGCAGCACAGGGCCGGGTCAAATATTTGTACTTTTTGCATGGTCATCCCCTTCAGTCAAAAAATCAAACAGGCAGTAGGGTACCCATGCGATCGAGCTCGGCTTTAAGCTTTTGCGGGTAGTGTTGCAGCGCATCGAGCGGCAGCGCTAAAATTGCCTCAATGCGCGCGCGCAGGATGCGGTAGGCGCTCGTGAAGGCGGCATCGATTTGGGGGTCGGGCCGGTGACGTGGGCCGGGTCTGCCACGCCCCAGTGGGCGCGCAGCACCGGACCCAGGTACGCGGGACAAGTTTCACCGGCGGCATTGGCACACACCGTGATCACGATGTCGGGCGTTCGCGCCAAGTTGTCCCATGACTTGCTGTGGTAGCCCTCGGTGGCAATGCCCTCGCGCGCCAGCAAGGCCAGCGAACGCGGATGCACAGTGCCGCTGGGGTGGCTGCCCGCGCTCATGGCGTGCCAGCCCTTGGGCGCCAGGTGGTTGAAGGTGGCCTCGGCCAGGATCGAGCGGCAGGAGTTGCCGGTGCACAAAAAGAGAATATTCATAGGTCAGAAAGAACTGCAGTGGGTCGATTGGAAAGGGGGGATGGTTTCAGCCGTGGCCTAAAGAAGCATCAGGCGCAAATTGGTGCCAACCCAATCTCGGCGCACTGCTCCGGGTGCCCGGCGCAGCACTCGGCGGTTAAGTAGGCGATCAAGTCCTGCATCAGCGAAAAATTGGCGCGGTACCGTTGATACCGCCCTTCCTGCACCACAGACACGAGCTGCGCGTGCGCCAGCGCCTTGAGATGAAACGACAGATTGGTCGGCGGCACCGCCAGAGCAGCGCCAATCTCGCCCGCGACCAGGCCCTGTGGTCCGGTTTTGACGAGCAGGCGGTAGATATCGAGCCGCACGCCAGAGGCGAGTGATTCAAAAATGGGGATGGCGAGTGATTTGTCCATGCTGCAATGATACAAGATTTGTTGAACTATCAAATAGACGGTGAAATTGACAACCTGCTGGCGTCAGGACTGCGCTTGCGCCAATCTGGATTCACGCGCCAGGCGCAGCTGATAAATTAGTGTGAAATTTGAATAAAATCAAGCGCTAGCCCCCGTCATCATTGCCTGAGCAGCTATTGATTTAATTGCCAGGTTGCAACTTGACGCCGTCCAGTCGAAGCCGCGGCGCTGGCCTACAGTAGCATCCAGCCATGGCCAAAGAAAAAACCGTTTACGTTTGCTCCGACTGTGGCGGCACGAGCCCCAAGTGGCAAGGCAAATGCCCCAGCTGCAACGCCTGGAACACGCTGATCGAGTCGGTCGCCGAGAGCAGCGCGCCCGCCAAAAACCGCTTCGCCTCGCTGGCCAAGACGGCGGAAGTTGCCATTCTGGGCGACATCGACGCGGTCGACATGGCGCGCACGCCTACCGGGCACGAGGAGCTCGACCGCGTGCTGGGTGGCGGCATGGTTGAAGGCGGCGTGGTGCTGATCGGCGGCGACCCCGGCATCGGCAAGTCGACGCTCTTGCTGCAGGCGCTCGATTCGCTGCAACGCAGTGGCCAAAGCACCTTGTATGTGACCGGTGAAGAAAGCGGCGCCCAGATCGCCCTGCGCTCGCGCCGCCTCGGGCTGGAGCACTCACAGGTGCGGGTGCTGGCCGAGATTCAGCTGGAAAAGATTCTCGCGATTTTGGATGCCACGCAGCCTGACATCGCCGTGATCGACTCGATTCAGACCGTGTACTCCGAGCAACTCACCTCGGCCCCGGGCTCGGTGGCGCAGGTGCGCGAGTGCGCCGCGCACCTGACGCGCTACGCCAAAGCCAGCGGACGATCAGACGGTGTTACCCGAGGCCGGGCGACGTGCATCGTGCTGGTCGGTCACGTCACCAAAGATGGCGCACTGGCGGGCCCGCGCGTGCTGGAGCACATGGTGGACACGGTGCTGTACTTCGAGGGCGACACGCATTCGAGCTTTCGGCTGGTGCGCGCCATCAAGAACCGTTTTGGCGCGGTCAACGAGATCGGCGTTTTTGCCATGACCGAAAAAGGCCTCAAGGGCGTCAGCAACCCGAGCGCCATTTTCTTGAGCCAGCACGCCGAGCCGGTGCCCGGCAGTTGCGTCATGGTCACACTGGAGGGCACGCGCCCGATGCTGGTGGAGATTCAGGCGCTGGTGGACAGCGCCGGACCCTCCCCACGGCGCCTGAGCGTCGGACTGGACAAAGACCGTCTCGCCATGCTGCTTGCGGTGCTGCACCGCCACGCCGGTGTGGCGTGCATGGACCAGGACGTGTTTGTGAATGCCGTGGGCGGTGTGCGCATCAGCGAGCCGGCGGCCGACCTGGCGGTGCTGCTGGCAATCACGTCGAGCTTGCGCGGCAAGCCATTGCCAAAAGGCTTTTTTGCCTTTGGCGAGGTCGGTCTGGCCGGTGAAATACGGCCCGCGCCGCGCGGTCAGGAGCGTCTCAAAGAAGCGGCCAAGCTTGGCTTCACCGTGGCGCTGGTGCCCAAGGCCAATGTGCCGAAAAACCTCAAATCCAAAGACTTTGAAGGCTTGAGGATTCACGCGGTGGAGCGGGTCGAGCAGGCGATGGAGGTGGTGCGCGGGCTGTAGTGGCTTGATGCCATTTCCGCCCGTGGCTTGAAGCGTGGCAAATTACAGGCGATTTAGGCCTTTAGCCCTCGACTGCATTACTTCTTTAGCTATATTATTAATAGCATTGTCCTGGCACGGACAGAATCTTGCGGCGCTTTGACTCTGCCCATCCCCTCACTGGCGCACGATGCTGTTGCCAGCGTTTCTGACCGCATCGCCGGTGCGAAAACCGGGGTCCTGTTCGAAGTTGAAGCTGTGCTTGCGCCCGTCCTGGTACTGCACGCTGACCGTCCACACCTTGCGTGATCTGACGTTTTCTTCAACCTTCTGACCCGCATAAGCACCGCCTGCAGCACCGGCAACCGTGGCCAGGTCTTTGCCCATGCCGCCGCCCACCTGATGGCCCAACACGGCGCCAGCGACGCCGCCGGCAATCAGACCCACGGCGCTGCCTTCGCCTTTTTGCGTGTTCACGTTGACGGCGGTCACCCGGGCGCAATCGGGGCAGCCGGCTTGCGCTCTATGCGCCGGGGCGGAGCTGGCGGCTTGGGCCCCACGGTGCGACTTGGCGGCCGCCATGGCTTTGTCGTATTCGCTCTTGGCGTCGCGCCGGCATTGCAGGCGCGCCGTGGAAGATGCCTCGTCATTGCAGTTCTTCTTGTCGGCGCCATAGCGCATCTGCGCCTGCCGACTATCGGCCGTGTACTGGGCTTTGGGCGACAGCGTCGTTTGGGCCAGCGCGCTCGCCGCCAGGCCGGCAAAAATCAGCCCGCAAGTCATTGTCCACACAGTTTTTTTCATGATT
>JANYHL010000099.1 GCA_025359085.1 Gammaproteobacteria bacterium | reverse complement strand
CGTGTCGATCATCGTCAAGTTGATCAACCCGATCGCCATGGAAGAAGGCCTGCGTTTCGCCATCCGTGAAGGTGGCAAGACGGTGGGTGCTGGTGTGGTTGCCAAGGTTATTGCGTAACGGCCAATATGTTCGTAGGACAGTCCGCAACTGCCTGTCAGGGTTCAGTTCTGTCCTCGGCTGATAAATACAGGGGCGTAGCTCAATTGGCAGAGCGTCGGTCTCCAAAACCGAAGGTTGATGGTTCGATTCCTTCCGCCCCTGCCACCCGATCTGCACGATAAGGTGGATTCCCGGCCCGCTATGCAAATAGCGGGCTTCAGCGTCTAAAGACGGCTGAATTTGATTTGATACAGTAGATGTACGAGATTGAGAAAAATGGCCACCACACAAGTTGAAACTGTCAGTACCGGCGCCGATAAGGCCAAGCTTGCGACAGCCGCAATGCTGGTTGTGGCGGCGCTTGCGGCCTATTATTTGCTAAGCAAGCAAGGATCACTGGCTCAGTGGGGTGCTTTGTTGTTGGGTCTGGCCGCCGCGGCTGTGGTCTTTTTTATGTCCGAGCCGGGCAAGGCATTGTATGGCTTTGGTCAAGATGCCTGGCGCGAAGTCAAAAAGGTAGTTTGGCCCGCACGAAAAGAAGCCATTCAGATGACAGCTTATGTGTTCGGCTTTGTGTTGCTGATGGCTTTATTTCTCTGGCTGACGGACAAGACGCTTGAGTGGTTGTTTTATGACTTGATTCTGGGGTGGAAAAAATAATGAATGATGCTGTAGAAACCCCGGCAACTGAAACGCCTGCGGCAGCGCAGGTTCTGGCAACTGCGCCGAGCAACCCTGATTTGCGCTGGTATGTTGTCCATGCTTATTCAGGCATGGAAAAAGCGGTTGAGCGCAATATCACCGAACGCATCAATCGCTCCGGTATGCAGGATAAATTTGGCCGTATTCTGGTTCCCATGGAAGAAGTGGTAGAGATCAAGAATGGGCAGAAAAAAACAACGGAACGCAAGTTTTTTCCGGGTTATGTCCTGGTTGAAATGGTCATGGACGACGATACCTGGCACTTGGTCAAGCACACCAACAAGGTCACCGGTTTTGTCGGTGGTCTGAAGACCCGCCCGGCGCCGATCTCGGAAGCAGAAGTCTTGAAGATCGTCACCCAGATGCAGGAAGGCACCGAGAAGCCGCGTCACAAAGTTGAATTTGAGGTGGGCGAATTTGTGCGGGTCAAAGACGGACCCTTTACCGATTTCAACGGTTCGGTGGAAGATGTCAACTATGAAAAAAGCAAAGTTCGCGTTGCTGTTACAATTTTCGGCCGTGCCACACCGGTTGAACTTGATTTTTCTCAGATTGAGAAAACATAAGCTGAGACCTCGCGGCCCCGCTCTGTCTTCAATTGATTAATTATTTGGTGCTTCCCGACTCGGTGCCAAGTCTCGAAATTGTGAGTCGTTAACCCCCGGGGAGCCAGGGCCTGCTAATTCAAAGCATGGTCAGGGCGTCATCACCCGCAAGGAGAAAAGCATGGCGAAAAAAATCGTCGGTTTTGTCAAACTGCAAGTACCAGCAGGCAAAGCCAACCCGTCACCACCCATTGGCCCAGCTTTGGGTCAGCGTGGCTTGAATATTATGGAATTCTGCAAGGCGTTCAATGCCCAGACCCAGGGCATTGAGCCTGGTCTGCCGTTGCCAGTGGTGATTACCGCTTTTGCAGATAAAAGCTTTACCTTTGTGATCAAGTCGCCGCCGTCGTCGATCCTGATCAAAAAAGCGGTTGGGGTGACTAAAGGCTCAGCCACACCACAATCCGTCAAGGTTGGCAAGATCACTCGCGCCCAGCTTGAAGAGATCGCCAAAACCAAGATGAAAGATCTAACTGCCGCCGATATGGATGCCGCAGTTCGGACCATCGCCGGTTCTGCCCGCTCGATGGGTGTGAATGTGGAGGGTGTTTAAATGACCCAACTGACCAAAAAACAAAAATCCTTCCAAGGTAAAGTCGATAGCAACAAGTTGTATTCCTTGGCGGACGCACTGGGTCTCGTTAAGGACTGTGCAACGGCCAAATTCGATGAATCCATCGACGTGGCGGTTCAGCTCGGCATTGATGCCAAGAAGTCGGATCAAGTGGTGCGTGGCGCTGTTGTTCTGCCCAATGGCACTGGCAAGACCAAGCGCGTTGCGGTGTTTGCTCAGGGCGCCAAAGCTGAAGAAGCCAGGGCTGCAGGGGCTGACATCGTTGGCATGGATGATCTGGCCGCCATGATCAAGGCGGGCGACATGCCGTTTGATATCGTGATTGCGGCGCCTGATGCGATGCGCGTTGTGGGCACCTTGGGTCAGATTCTGGGCCCGCGCGGTTTGATGCCTAACCCCAAGGTGGGTACCGTCACGCCCGACGTGGCAACGGCGGTGAAAAACGCCAAGGCCGGTCAGGTGCAGTTCCGGGTTGACAAAGCCGGCATTATTCATTCCACCATTGGTCGTCGCTCATTCGACACCGACAAGCTGCAAGGCAATCTGGCGGCGCTGGTGGATGCCTTGACCAAAGCCAAGCCCGCGACGAGCAAAGGTGTTTATTTGCGAAAAGTGGCGGTTTCCAGCACGATGGGCGTGGGTATTCGTGTCGATCTGCAAACGATCGCGGCGTAATTGAAGAATTCCGGTTGCCAAATAAGGTAACCAGATGTGGTGGGCTGTTCATGCGTCATGGTATGGGCAGGTCATCCAAGACCGTTGGTGTGCAAAACGTAGGGTACGGATCGGCACTTAATCAATAGGCTTCGGGTCTATCCCGGAGCTTAAGCCAACGCAGATGGCGATCCCGCTGCTGCTGGAACATGTTTCCGAAACAGTTGGTCGCTGCAATGTGACGTGCTTGAAGGTAATTCGCCGACAAGCACATTTTGAAGGAGTTGATCTTGAGTCTTAATCGCAGTGAGAAAGAAGCCGTCATCAGTGATGTGACTGGCCTCGCCGCAAAAGCTCAAACGCTCGTGATGGCGGAGTACCGTGGCATCACGGTCGCTGACATGACCAAATTGCGCTCCACCGCGCGCAGCAATGGCGTGACCCTGAGTGTGTTGAAAAACACTTTGGCTCGCCGTGCTGTCACGGGTAGCGGGTTTGAAGTTGTGTCTGACCTGATGACCGGACCGCTGATCTATAGCTTTTCTGAAGATGCAGTGGCTGCCGCGCGAGTGGTGGCTGACTTTGCGAAAACCAACGTTAAGTTGGTGATTCGTGGGGGCGCATACGGCGGAAAAGCACTGGACGTGAACGGCGTAAAACAACTGGCAAGCATTCCCTCCAAGGAAGTGTTGCTGGCACAGTTGCTGGGCTTGATGCAATCTCCAATTTCGCGTACGGCACGGGTGCTGGCAGCGATCGCGGAGCAAAGAGGCGCGGGTGCCAAAGAGGCACCGGCAGAAGCCGCCGCAGAGGCCGTTGCAGCTTGATTGCGAGCAACGCGTAGTAACCAACTTGAAACATTGTTGGACAGTCCGAAGCGTAGCGACGCTCTGTCCTCAACCAATCTTAGGAAATAAAAATGGCATTCGATAAAGACGCATTTTTGACCGCGCTCGACAGCATGACGGTCATGGAACTCAACGACCTGGTGAAAGCCATCGAAGAGAAATTTGGCGTAAGCGCCGCAGCCATGTCGGCACCCGCTGCCGGTGGCGCTGCCGCTGCCGTGGTTGAAGAAAAGACCGAATTCAATGTCGTGTTGCTGGAAGCGGGTGCCGCCAAGGTGTCAGTCATCAAGGCAGTGCGCGAAATCACGGGTCTGGGCCTGAAGGAAGCCAAAGACATGGTGGATGGTGCTCCGAAGAACGTCAAAGAAGGCGTTTCCAAGGCTGATGCTGAAGCCGCCCTGAAGAAGCTGCTGGACGCTGGCGCCAAGGCTGAACTCAAATAATTGAGTGACAAAGAGAGGCTGGAGCTCGAAAAGAGCCCCAGCCTTTGCTACTTCTAAGAGAGCACTGAAAAACAGATTGAAGTCTGTTTTTCAGTGTCTTCTGATCCCGACTGCAGAAGATGCCTTGGTTCGGGTCACGCGCAATGTGTGACCGTCCGCCAATGATTGGTAGTGGCCAATCACCAAGAGAAATATTGAGACATTGGGGACTCAATTTAACAGTCGCCTAGGACCCCCAGGATTCCTTAGTCTTTGCCCGGAGATCTCATGGCTTACTCATACACCGAACGCAAGCGCATTCGCAAAAATTTTGGCAGTCGCGACAGCGTGCTGGAAATTCCGTACCTGTTGCAGATGCAAAAGGATGCCTACACCGCATTCCTGCAGGCCGATGTCCACCCGAAGAAGCGCACGGCAGAGGGACTTCAAGCGGCTTTTGAAGCGGCTTTCCCGATCATTTCACACAATGGGTTTGTCGAGATGAAATATCTCGAGTACAACTTGGCCAAGCCTGCTTTCGACGTGCGTGAGTGCCAGACCCGTGGTCTGACTTTTGCGTCTGCGGTTCGGGCCAAGGTTCAATTGTTCATCTATGACCGTGAATCGTCGACCTCGCAAAACAAAGTGATCAAAGAGGTCAAAGAGCAAGAGGTCTACATGGGTGAAGTGCCCCTGATGACCACCAAGGGCTCATTCATCATCAACGGTACGGAGCGCGTGATCGTCTCCCAGTTGCACCGTTCCCCAGGCGTGTTCTTTGAACACGACAAGGGTAAGACGCACAGTTCGGGCAAGCTGTTGTTCTCCGCCCGAATCATTCCTTACCGGGGTTCCTGGCTCGATTTTGAATTCGATCCCAAGGACTTCCTTTACTTCCGCGTGGATCGTCGCCGCAAAATGCCAGTCACGATTCTGCTCAAGGCCATTGGCCTGAATCACGAATCCATTTTGGCGAATTTCTTCGTCAATGACAACTTCCGACTGATGGACAGCGGTGCACAAATGGAGTTTGTTGCCGAACGTCTGCGTGGCGAAGTGGCTCGTTTTGACATCACGGACAAGAGCGGAAAAGTGATTGTTGCCAAAGAGAAGCGCGTGACGGCCCGCCACACCCGCGAACTGGAACAGTCTGGCACCACGCACATCAGCGTGCCCGAGGATTTCCTGTTGGGTCGGGTGGTGGCACGCAATATCGTGGACCCTGATACGGGAGAAATTCTGGCTAAGGCGAATGAGGAGTTGACTGAGGCATTGATCAAGACGCTGCGCTTGGCCAATGTACAGGACTTGCCATGTATTTATACCAATGAACTTGATCAGGGCGCGTACATTTCGCAAACCCTGCGCAGTGATGAAACGGTGGATGAGTTTGCCGCACGTGTTGCCATCTACCGCATGATGCGTCCCGGCGAGCCGCCGACAGAGGACGCTGTGCAGGCACTGTTTCAGCGCTTGTTCTACAACCCTGATACCTACGATCTGTCGCGAGTGGGCCGCATGAAGTTCAATGCCAAGATGGGTCGCCCGGAATCGACCGGACCCATGGTGTTGACCAATGAGGACATCCTGGCAGTGGTCAAAATTCTGGTCGACTTGCGCAATGGCCGTGGCGACGTGGACGACATTGACCACCTTGGCAACCGGCGGGTGCGTTGTGTGGGTGAATTGGCCGAAAACCAATACCGCACGGGGTTGGCCCGGATTGAAAAAGCGGTCAAAGAGCGCTTGGGGCAGGCCGAACAAGAGCCGCTCATGCCGCATGATCTGATCAACAGCAAGCCGATTTCGGCGGCCCTGAAAGAGTTCTTCGGCGCCTCGCAGTTGTCACAGTTCATGGATCAGACCAATCCATTGTCGGAGATCACCCACAAGCGCCGCGTCTCGGCGCTTGGCCCAGGCGGCCTGACCCGCGAGCGCGCTGGCTTTGAAGTGCGGGACGTGCACGTGACCCACTACGGTCGGGTTTGTCCGATTGAGACGCCAGAAGGCCCGAACATCGGCCTGATCAACTCGCTGGCACTGTACGCGCGCCTTAACGACTACGGCTTCATTGAAACACCTTACCGTCGTGTGATCAATGGCAAGGTCACGATGGACATTGATTATTTGTCGGCGATTGAAGAGGGTAAATTCGTCATCGCGCAGGCCAATGCGATGCTGGATAAAGACGGCAAACTCACGGGTGAGATGATCTCTGCGCGTGAAGCCGGTGAAACTATTTTTGTCGGGCCTGAGCGTGTGCAATACATGGACGTGTCGCCAGCGCAGATTGTGTCGGTAGCGGCCTCCCTGGTGCCGTTTCTGGAACACGATGATGCGAACCGCGCTTTGATGGGTGCAAATATGTCGCGTCAGGCCGTGCCGATTTTGCGCCCGGAAAAACCGATGGTTGGCACTGGCATTGAGCGGGTCGCGGCGATTGACTCCGGCACTGTCGTGACTGCAACGCGCGGTGGCGTGGTGGACTACGTGGATGCCACCCGGGTGGTGATTCGCGTCAATGATGCGGAGGCGCAAGCTGGTGAAGTGGGTGTGGACATTTACAACCTCATCAAATACCAGCGCTCCAACCAGAACACCAATATTCACCAGCGCCCCATCGTCAAAAAGGGCGACGTGCTGGCCAAAGGGGATGTGATTGCCGATGGCGCATCGACCGATCTGGGTGAACTGGCCCTGGGTCAGAACATGCTGATTGGCTTCATGACCTGGAACGGTTACAACTTTGAAGACTCGATTTTGATCAGTGAACGGGTCGTGGCGGAAGACCGCTATACCTCGATCCACATCGAAGAGCTGGTCGTCATGGCGCGTGATACCAAACTGGGGTCTGAGGAAATCACCCGAGATATTCCGAACTTGAGTGAACAACAGCTCAATCGTCTGGATGAGTCCGGCATCATTTACGTCGGTGCTGAAGTGCAGCCCGGGGACACACTCGTAGGTAAAGTCACGCCCAAGGGCGAGACCACCCTGACGCCGGAAGAGAAGCTGTTACGTGCCATCTTTGGTGAAAAAGCCAGTGACGTGAAAGACACCTCGCTGCGTGTGGACCAGGGCTCCCAGGGGACGGTGATTGATGTGCAGGTCTTTACCCGCGAAGGTATCGTGCGCGACCGCCGGGCGCAGCAGATCATTGATGACGAACTCAAACGGTTTCGTCTTGATCTGAATGATCAGTTGCGCCTTGTGGAAGCCGACTCTTTTGACCGGATCGAGAAGTTACTGGCGGGCAAGCTGGCCAATGGCGGTCCTCAAAAACTTGCTAAAGGCACGACCATCGACAAGGCGTATTTGACTTCGGTTGAAAGACACCATTGGTTTGATATTCGTCCAGCTGAAGATGATGTTGCGGCTCAATTGGAGAGCATCAAAAACTCGATGGAGCAGACCCGGCACAGTTTTGATCTCGCCTTTGAGGAAAAACGCAAGAAGTTGACCCAAGGGGACGAGCTGCCCGCTGGTGTGCTGAAAATGGTGAAGGTCTATCTGGCTGTCAAACGCCACTTGCAACCTGGCGACAAGATGGCGGGCCGTCACGGCAACAAGGGTGTGGTATCCAAGATTGTCCCGGTCGAAGATATGCCGTTCATGGCTGATGGCACCCCCTGCGATATTGTGCTCAATCCCCTTGGCGTGCCGTCACGGATGAACATCGGTCAGGTGCTCGAAGTCCATCTGGGCTGGGCTGCCAAAGGTATCGGTCAGCGCATTGGTGATATGTTGCAAGCTGAAGCCAAGGTCGCCGAATTGCGCAAGTTCCTGGATGAACTCTACAACCAGGCGGGTCGCAAAGAAGACCTGGCTCAACTGAGTGACGACGAAGTACTGGAAATGGCGGGTAACCTGACTTCGGGGGTGCCGTTCGCCACGCCCGTGTTTGACGGTGCCTCGGAAGAGGACATCAAGGCGATGCTGAAACTCGCTTATCCTGAAGAGGCCATCAAGCAAAAAGGTCTTACGCCAGCGCGTACGCAGGCTTATCTGTACGATGGCCGCACTGGCGATCCATTTGAAAGGCCCACAACGATCGGCTACATGCACTATTTGAAGTTGCACCATTTGGTGGACGACAAAATGCATGCTCGTTCCACCGGCCCCTACAGTCTCGTCACGCAACAACCCTTGGGCGGCAAGGCACAGTTTGGCGGTCAGCGTTTTGGTGAGATGGAGGTCTGGGCGCTCGAGGCGTACGGGGCTGCTTACACGTTGCAGGAAATGCTGACGGTCAAATCAGATGACGTACAAGGCCGTACCAAGGTGTACGAGAGCATCGTCAAGGGTGAGCATTCGATTGAAGCCGGTATGCCGGAATCGTTCAATGTGCTGGTCAAGGAAATTCGCTCTCTCGGTATTGATATCGAGCTGGAACGCGGCTAGGCCTGATGTTTTGCGGGGCAGACCAGGATTGCGCGGCAACCTGCTCTGTTCTCAACCGATTAAAGAGGAATTAGCGTCATGAAATCATTACTCGACCTGTTCAAACAGTTCACGCCGGATGAGCATTTCAATGCCATCAAGATTGGCATGGCTTCTCCCGAGAAGATCCGTTCGTGGTCGTTCGGTGAAGTCAAAAAACCGGAAACCATCAATTACCGCACCTTCAAGCCTGAGCGTGACGGTCTGTTTTGCGCCAAGATTTTTGGTCCCATCAAGGACTATGAATGCCTGTGCGGCAAGTACAAGCGCCTCAAACATCGTGGCGTGATCTGCGAGAAGTGCGGCGTTGAGGTGACCCAGACC
>JANYHL010000092.1 GCA_025359085.1 Gammaproteobacteria bacterium | reverse complement strand
GCCCTGGCTGCTCTGGTTCATATTTCACCCCCCACCTGTTTGCGACGCATCAAACGGCTGCGCGATGCCGGCCTGATCGAGCGGGTGATTGCGGTGCTCAGTGTGAACAAACTGGCCACTGTGGCTGGTCACGGTCTGTGCGCGATTGTGGAGGTTACGCTGGACCGCCAGGACAATGGCGCACTGGAGGCGTTTGAAAAGCGCGTGGCTGCGGACGATGCAGTGCAGCAGTGTTACCGCGTCTCGCCCGGACCCGATTTTTGTCTGGTGGTGCACGCGGCCCACATGCCAGATTACTTGGCACTGGCACAGCGGCTGTTTACTGTGGATGCCAATGTGCGCAATGTCAAAACCTTCTTCAGCATCAAGCGCAGCAAATTTGGGGCACGGGTGCCCTTGCCGCTTTGACCTAGGAGTCTGGGCGGCAGAAGGGATTTTCCTGATGCCGATTTTTGAAGTCTGTTGTGCAATGTAGGGCATGAGTGCAAGCTACATCCCTTACCACCCCGAACAACAGCAACTCCTGCCCAGCGCGCTGCAAGACTGGCTGCCCCAAGGCCACCTGGCCTACTTCATCAGTGACACCGTTGACAGTCTGAACCTGAGTGCCTTTCATGCACGCTATGCAGGAGGCGGTTCACGCAACCAGCCGTTTCACCCGGCCATGATGATTAAGGTCTTGGTCTATGCGTATGCCACAGGGGTCTTCAGTTCACGCAAGATTGCCAGACGGCTGCATGAGGACGTGGCGTTTCGGGTGCTGGGTGCCGCCAACTTCCCCGCCCACCGCACGATTCGGGACTTCCGGGCATTGCACCTGAACGAGTTCACCGAACTGTTTGTCCAGGTCGTGCGACTGGCCCGCGAGATGGGATTGGTCAAGTTGGGCACCATCGCCGTGGACGGCACCAAGGTCAAAGCCAACGCCAGTCGCCACAAAGCCATGAGTTACGCTCGTATGCAGGCAGCCCAAGCCGAGCTCAAAGCGCAAATCACCGCGCTGGTAAAGAAGGCGGCCCATACCGACGAGGCCGAGAAGAACGAGCCCGACCTGGACATCCCCGCCGAGATCGAGCGCAGACAAGAACGCCTGGCTGCGATTGTTGCGGCCAAGGCCCGCCTGGAAGAGCGGCAACGCCAAAGTGACGCCCAGCGCGGACGCTCGCCAGACGATGAGCGCAAGCCCCGGGACAAAGACGGTAAACCCAAAGGTGGCAAACCTTACCAGCGCGACTTCGGTGTTCCCGCGCCCAAGTCACAAGACAGCTTCACCGACCCGCAGGCGCGCATCATGAAACGCGCTGGTGGCGGGTTTGACTACAGCTATAACGCGCAGACCGCAGTGGACGAGGCCGCCCACATCATCGTGGCCGCTGAGGTGGTCAACACGAGCTCGGATGTGCAGCAACTGCCCATGGTGCTGAGGGCCGTCAAAGAGCACACGGGAGCATCGCCCGTCCAGGTGTTGGCCGATGCGGGCTACCGCAGTGAGGCGGTGATGGCTGAACTGGCGCTAACCCAACCAGATACCGAACTGGTCATCGCGCTGGGGCGCGAGGGCAAGGTCCTGGCCAAACCGCGGGATGCGCAACGCTACCCGCATACGGTGGCGATGGCCGCCAAGTTCGAAACTGAGCAAGGTAGAACTGACTACCGAAAACGCAAGTGGATTGCCGAGCCACCCAACGGCTGGATCAAGAACGTGCTGGGGTTCAGGCAGTTCAGCATGCGCGGGTTGAAGAAGGCACAGGCCGAGTTCAAGCTCGTTTGCCTGGCGCTCAATCTGCGCAGAATGGGGGCAATGCAGGCCGGTTGAAGAGAAGCTCGCTCAGAAAACTCAAACCTGACGCGCTGAACGGGGTGCAACAGCCATCAAGTCACCACCAACACAAGTGTTGATGGACGCGCTCGCCATAAACCAGACGACTTGGTGACGTCAATTGTCAAAGTCGCTCTTGTCGAAATGCTTCTGTCGCCCAGACTCCTAGGGCAAGTCCCGTTACCGGGAATTGAGGGACCTACTGCGCGGCCAGAAAGGTTTCGAAGTCCGGCGCCGACATCGGTCGGGCGAACAGGTAGCCCTGCGCGTAATCG
>JANYHL010000090.1 GCA_025359085.1 Gammaproteobacteria bacterium | reverse complement strand
CGACGATGATGATGACCATGCCTTTCGCCATGGCACGGTGCCAGCTTCCATGTAGGCCAGCACACGATTCGTAATATCTTGTCGCACATCCGGTTTTGCATCCATGGTGGCCCCGCGCAAATTGCATGAGGCCAGCATCTCAAAGCCAGATTTCAGAGTCGAGCCCGAACGTCCGATGACTCCAATCAAAGGGCAACGCCGCGCCTGCGTCTGGCCGTCTGTTCCACGCGCAGCATGGCGACCCTTCTGGCACCACTACCACGCAATTCACTGTCAATGGCACGCGGGGTAGGTTCGATAGAAAAATCCGCCTCCACCGCGCGCACCGCTTCCTCGAATTTCTCGGCACCGTGTTCAGCGGCAACCCAGCGGCGAAACATCGCGCCGCTCTCCGGGTGATCGATCCAACTGAATTCGGATCGGCTCGCGCGCAACCGTCCCTTGATCACTTCGACCGTCAGGGCATTGGCTGTTGCTCCGCCAAGTTCATTGACGCTGGCGTCAACAAGATGTTTCAAGGAGGCGCCCGCGACCGAGTCGCGGGCGGCAGCGGTCCCGTGGACCGCTGCGAGATTACTGATGTCAGTATGAAAATCGTATTGTTCTCCTTCGGAGATCATCATTACTGATAGAGAGGACGCCGACTCCTCGCTAGCCCGCATGGCTATTGGGTTTTCCGACGTTTCGGCAGGCGCGTCGTTTGGCAACTTCTCTGGCCCGCTCTTCTCCTGTGCCTTGGCTTCATGACGCAATTTGTGGGCGCTCTTCTTGCAGATGGGCGATAGCGGCAACGCGAAGCGCAGGCCCTTGGTGGGATGGTTCTCGATTTCACCCACAAGGCCCGCGTCATGCAGCTTCATCAGCACACGGCAGGCCTCCTTGGCGTTCATGGTGTCCGCCGCGCGGCCTTGCGTGGTCGGCACCGTGATCAAGTCGGCCAGGAACTGGAACGTGATCACACGTTTCCCGAAATGCTGAACTTCGCCGGTCTTGAAGGATGCCAGCCATTTGAGTTCGGGATACAGGGCGCGCTCGCGCAGGCCCAGCGTTCGCAGGATGTCCCGCTCGTCGCGGTCCATGCTCATATAGGCCTCTTTCTTGGCCGGGGTGGTCAATGCTTGCGTCGGTTTCATATGTCTCCTTTCTGGTCGTTGGTTCAGGGGTGTTTAGGGGCCTTGGGGCCGCTTTGGTTGTCGTCATTCGATCCGGTGTTGACCGGTCGCTGCTGGCGTCTAAGCGCAAGCTTTGTCGCCAAGTCGGTATGCAGTTGGAGGGGCGGCACAGCGGGCACTTCGGGTGCTGGCTGTGGCGGCTCGGGTTCAGGGATGGGCTGGTGCGGAAATGGTGGTTCCGTGGGTGGCGCAAACGCCATCGGAATCGCCACGGTGCCCATGGCACCAGCACTCTCCGCAATGATCTGTTCCAGTATTAGACGCTGGCCAGGATCACGGGGATGCACCGGCATGCCCTGCGCAATGGCTTCGCGCATCGCCATCAGAATGAAGTCATGCGGGCCACTGAACACGATACTGGTCCAGCCGCGCGAACAGGCAAGAGCTACCATGGCCTTGGCGGCGCGCGCGTGATTCATCTCGTAGGCGGTGAGCCGGTCACCATCGTCATTGATCCGTTCCGGGCGTTTCAGATAGATCACGCTGCCGCGCTGGTGGTGAAAGATGTTGCTGACATCCGGGTCCAGCAAGTGCTTGACCATGGCGTCGTAGCCGGGGGCTCTGAGGGCGCGCTTGATCTCCCGTCGTTGCCTCTCGTTCGGGTCGTCGCCAGCCCATGCTGTCATGATGGTTGCACCATGCGCAAGGGCGTAGGCATGGCCTGCCAGGTGCACGCCTGTGTTCAACGGCTCCGGCATCATCTCTGTGGACGGTGCGTCTGGTTTTTGGTTGGTTTCCATTCCTTTCTCCTTGGGGTGGGTGGGTATTGACTGATCAGTGGACAGGGCAACGTCAGGTGGCACTGGCTCCTGTTTTGTCTTGGGCTGGCGCTTCTTCTTGACAAGATTGACGCGACGCAAGCCGAACTGTTCTTCGATGCGGGCCAGGCTGCGCTCCGCCTTGAACCGGTCGTTGCTGTCAGGCACCGTCTTGCCGTCCGGCCCGATGCGAAGGCACGCGATGTGGATGTGGTCATGGCCCGTGTCGTTGTGCCGGAAAATCACATGGGGACAGGACTGGTAGCCGAGGTCTTTCAGAAAGATGTCGGCGATGAGGTTCCACGCCTCCGCATCAAGCGGCGGGTCTTCGGGTGCCGCTGACAGCATCAGGTGGGCCACGGCCCGCGACAGGGATGGGCGAAGTTTTCTGAACTGCCCGAATTCCTTGGATAGATGACGTGGTGTTCGGCCTGCAAGGTTGCCGCCGATGATGGCGCGGTGATCACCGTTCATGGCGTAGGAGACGAGGCCCTGCATGCCAGTGCCCTTGATGATCTTGGAGATCATGGCTGCCCCCGGTTCTGAGCGGGTTCATCACCGGTGGCACCGACAAGCTGCAATCGCAGCATGCGCACTTGCACAGCAAGTTCATTGATGACCTCGACATCAATGCCGTGGGCAATGCCCGCGTTGAGGGCGGCTGCAATCTGATTCAGATTTGAGCCGACACGGGCCAGTTCGGCATATTGGCTGCGGCTGATTTCCGATGGCGGCTGCTCGATCTTTTTTGCGAGTGCGACGCGCCGCAAGAAAGTGGACATCGGCAAACGCGCGGTGCGCGCCTTGATCTCTAACGCCGCACGCTCGTCGTCGGCCAGGTAGAGGTCAAATTTCTTTCGCAATTCTGCTGCTGAAAGCAGTCTGTTTCCCATCGTGTTACTCCCCTGCGGAAGGCAGCAAGCGCAACCAACTACACCGGCTCGCCGGGGGTTGGTTGCATGTCTTGCTTCGCCCGGTATCTATGTCTTCTCAGACGCAACACAGAAAGTCAACTTAACCGGTGCAATTGCAGATAGGCGGCAACACCATGACCGATATTGCCGCTCCACTTTCCCGCTACGCTTGCGCCGCTGGCACTGACTCGAAGATCTGAGGTCGCCATAGCCGCGCGATTTCCTGCAAGTCGTCGTAATACCCAAATGTGTCGGGATAGCTTGTGTCTTCGCAAATGAAGTCGAAGACAATGCGAATGTCATTCAAGATGCATCGATCAAGATGCCACACGTCCGTGACACCCCAGCCGCCGCAGACTGGCCCGTTGAACCACGACAGCAGAAAATCTGCGACGCGCCTGCACTGCCCAGTGTTCTTCTTTGCGATTGCAATCAGGCGTTCCAGCGCCTGCCTTTGATTCGTATCCATATTTGTTCCTTGATTTTTGGTGGGGCGACAGGTGTCAGTGCAGCCGAAATCTGCCGCCGCGTTTTCGTGTGATGGTGTTAGCCCTGCTCACTTCCACGGTTGCAGGCATGGCAACTTCTTGCTATTGCGCTGGAATGCTGTCCACTGGCTCACCTTGCCGGTTCGAGTCCAAGCTGACAGGCTCATGGGCTTTCTGCTGTTTTCTATCCGGAAATCGCACTGAGCCTGTGGAAGGAACATGGCGAACGGTGCGCGCGTCAGGTCTTCGAACATGATTTCCACTGACGATTGCCCCATATAGATTCCACTGGTGAGGACACAGAATTTCCCCGTTTGCATCTCCCGAATAGTCTTGATTTCGTTGTCCGGGATCAGAAGGCGCGCAACACCGGCATTTGCTGACAGAAAATACATGCCAGCTTGCCCCCATGGTGAGTCGAAGTAGTTGGTGCTTGTGATGTCAGCGCCATCGTTTTCGAGGATGATCATTTCCGAAACACCTTGCTCCACCTTGTCGGCCAAAAAGCTGGTTGTATCCACGTAGGTGCCATTAAGACCGAGTTGGAATTGACGGTCAGATTTCATGCTTGCCCCCTTTCGCGTGCCAAGTCTTGCTCTCTGTCCTTCTTCATGTCGTCCAACATGTCTTGATAGACATAGGCAAGGTATTCAACAGCCATCCAAACGAGCTCGCTGATTAACCGTTCAACATCATGCGCACAGCAATGGCGAGCGATTTGCCACAGTTGCATGTCATCGGACTCAACTGCATGGATTTCTATTTCTTCTTTGAAGGCGTCGAATAGCTCGTTGATCTCGTCTTGATTCCGAAGCCCATATATGTCGCAGTGGTCTCGGCAAGTCCGAATTGCGCGCGCTGAGTCCGCGTCTACATAGTCAATGAACCAGGCTTGCAGTCCAGCAGTTTTCTTGTATCTTTCGAATGTTGACATTTCATGTTTCCTTTTAAAAAGGGCGCGTTGATCCCCGAGCGTTAGCCCTTCATCGCGACCGGGGTGGCCGCAGGCGGAATGCCTGCGGTTGATCCGGTCAGCGAGTGGCTTTGCTGACTTGTTCTGCGATGGCCGCGACCACGGGCACCGCAACGGAGTTACCGAACTGCCGTTTCGCGATGCCGGGGCGGGCGTGTGGTTTGAAGGATTCAGGGAATCCCTGCATGCGGGCACACTCACGCACGGTCAGGCGGCGTGGCTTGCCGCTGACCAGGTAGAGCCCTGTCTTGGAGCCGGGCCCACCCGAGTTCGCGCAAAGCGTAAAACCCTTGCCTTTTGGCGAAGCAACGCGATAGCCTTGGCAGTCTTTGCCGTCGATCAGGGCCACAACTTCGATGCGGTTGGAGCGGGCCTTTGGATTTGCCTTTTGACGCTCCATCGGCTGCTTGCATTGCTCGGTGGCGGGTGCAACCCCAAGGATGTCGGCCACCACCACTGATGCATCGGTGCCACACGGGGAAATTCAAACGGCGTGGTGCGGTTGGCAAGCACACGGTCATGGATGCCCACGATGAACATGCGAAGGCGGTTCTGCGCTAAGCCGAATTCGCCGGAATTCAGGACGCAGGTCTGCACGGCGTAGCCAAGGTCGGTCAGGATGTCGAGGATGGTGTCAAGGGTCTTGCCATCGCCATGGGTGCCCAAGGCCTCAACGTTTTCCAGAATGAACGACTCGGGTGCCAAGTCGCCAATCAGGCGGGCGGTTTCAAAGAAAAGTGCCCCCTTGTCCTTGTGGTCAAAGCCCTCGCCGTCGCCAGCCTGACTGAAACTTTGGCACGGGAAGCCGCCACACACGATGTCCACCTTGCCGAACATGCTAGCGACGGCCTTGCGGATGTCATCGCACGTCACATAGTCGCCGGGAAAGTTTTCTGCGTAGGTCTTGCGGGCTGCGGCATCGAGTTCAACAGAACCAGCACAGACGGCACCGGTTTTCTTCATGGCCGCGTGGAAGCCGCCCACACCGGAGAACAGGTCCAGGAAGCGTTTAGGCTGCGGGGCGGGCTGGCTGGGGACGGTGGTCGGTGTTGGCTCGAATTGGTCGGCCCATAACGTCAGGGCATCAACAGCCTTCTGCTGGCGTTTGTTGAGTTGGTGCCCCTTGGTCGCGGTCGCCATGGCGTGCACCATGCGACGGGCTGCATCATGCAGCGCGTTTTGCAAATTGGCTTGATGCCCGCAATTAATCGTCAGCGGCAGCGTCCCAGAGTGGAATGGACCGCAGCGAAAGCGAAAGCGGAATTCAGCAATCCATTGCCCGTTGTGCTGGGCAAACTGAATGACGGCTTTGACGCCATCGTGCTCGAAGAGGTGTTCCCCCTGCTTGGGGACATTGTTCACTGCGGACGCAGGAACGGGAGTGGCAGATACAGTGGGCTTTGCAGACGCGCTGCGCGAAACGGACTGACGTGACATGACGTTCTCCAATGAGACTGGTCATGTCGGTCCACCTCGACAAGAAGCTTTGCTTAGTCGCCTCCCTCTGCGACGCAGTGCTTAACGGTGCACCCGGCCCCTCTGCTTGCCAATGCGGCAAGCCCTTTGTATGTCAACAACAGTCCCCGGCTGGTAGGGAATTGGCTCTGTTGGAATCACCCCCGCTTGCGCGGGGATGGTGGAGGCAAGTGCTTGTATTTTATTTGAATTCCGCACATCTGTGTTAAAAATCTATTAACAAAACGAGTTTATTAGTTTTTAACTAATGTATATATACCCGTTACGTCACCCCCTTAAGGTCTGTTGGCGCGGACTACATCTGTGAAGTGCGCGATTCGGTCAGCGCCCCCTTCTTTGCCTTCTTCGCTTCCTCATCAGCCTCCGCTTTGGCCTTGGCCTCATCCCTCGCCTTGCGCTCCTTTTGCTGGATGATCTTCTTCGCGATGATGGGTAAAAACGAATCCTGCTCGCGCTTCAACTTTGCAAAATCAACATCCTCGTAATGGAGCTTGTTGATCGCAATTTGCAGATTGGGCACCGTCAGCATGCTGGCATGGATGTAATCGTCATGGGCTGAGGTGCGCGTATCAATGTCGTGCCCGACCAGCGCGCGTTTCAAACCGTCGTTGACCCCTGCGTTGGTCAATGCTGTTACGACGGTGTGCCGGAACGAATGAAACACTTTGAGCGGGTCCACGATGTTGACCTCTGGCAAGTCAAGATACTCGCCAAACTGCCGACACATGTTTTTCTTGTAACCGTTCTTGCCGTCTTGCAAGTGTGGAAACAGCTTGCTGTAACCCGCACCCTTCACACAGTTCACATAGTCAAGGAATCCCAAGGCGAGAAGCTGCTCATGGATGGGCACTCGCCGTTTTGCGTTGACCGTCTTGCCATCCAGAATGTGAATGATGTAAACGCCCTTGACGTGGAATATCTGCGAAATATCAAGGCTTGCAAGCTCTTCGGCCCTCGCGCCCGTGAACAACGCAATGAGTGGCCCCCAGTAGAGGTCTGGAAGCTTGGATTTTTTGAGATACAGGCCCGGCGCAAAGATTTTCTGTAACTCTGCTTCCACAAACGGCTCATAGGATTCGGCCAGGTTGTTCGCGCCGGGAATCAGCAGTCCCAAGGCCGGATTCACCATGTTTACCAACTGATTGCCGATGCAGTAGTCAAAAAAGCTCTTCAAGGCGGAGATCTGGTCATTGATGGTGGTCGCCGCGCGCTTATTGGCGAGCATTTTTTTCTTGAAATCGGTGACATTGAGCACGCTCACCATCGCCACATCTAAATTGCCCGTTTCTGCGGTGAACGCTTTTAGGGCACCCTTGTGCTTCAACAAGGTGGCAGCTTTGATCGTCGTCTTTTTTTCAGACAAGTAATCTATCGCGGCCTCTTTCAGATTTTTGCCGCATTTTGAAACCGGCAATACGGCAGCGATGCCACTTTGCGCCGCCGCCTTCTTGATTTCGGCATAGCTGGCCGCAATTCTGGCGACCTGCTCGGCTTCTTCCGGGGTGTCGGACTGAAAAATGCCGCGCTCGACATCCACATTGATTTTTTTGCGGATGTTGGGGTTTGCCGCCAACAGGTGCGGAAAGTCTGAAATCTTCGGATTCACGTTGATTGCCTCCACAGCAAGAGACAGCTCCAATGCCCTCTGCCGGGCAATGGCTGCATCTTTGGTTCGTAAGCTACGCCGGAATTCCGTTTTTCCAACGGATTGACGCAATGCTAACGGAACAATCAAGCGAAAGTAGTAAACGCCGCAACGGTCGCGGATCAGTCGGGGGATTTTGATGCTCACAGGCAACTCCTAGGAAGGAGCTGGATGAGCGAAGTGGATGATGGCTAAACAGAATCGGCTGGGAAGCCGCATTCTGCTTAGGTTTCAAAAGTTGGGGTGGCTGATGGGGCTCGAACCCACGACAACAGGAATCACAATCCTGGACTCTACCAACTGAGCTACAGCCACCGCAGCAAGTATTATAACCACTGCCGTCTAATTCTGAGCGCTACGCGGCAAATCTGTAGAGGAAAGCGCTGGTCGGGTCGTCATGATCTGCGCCTTGAATCGCTCTTTGAGCTGATCGTAATAGGCTTGATTTTCAGCCTCGATCCACCACTGGGCATATTGAGCACGATCCTGTTTTGCCACGTCTTCAGTGGGCGCCAGTCGCGGCACGATTTTATTGATTCGAACCACGCTATAGCCCTTGGCACCCATGTCAACACCAATAAAAGCGGGTAAAGCAGCCACATCGGCACGCAGTAGTGCCGTCAACACCTGCGACGGAATGTTTTGGGATTTGTCCCGCGATACCACTACCGGCGCGGGCATGACGGCAGCTGTTGGCGATGCCTTCCAGGCGCGCAATTTTTCAAGACCTTCTTTCTTCGCCAGTTCGGCAGCTCGGGCAGCAACCACACGTCCATGCACCACCCGACTCACATCGGCAAACGGCAAAGTTCGGGCCGGGGCGTATTGGGTGACGCGACCTGCTGTCAGTTGGTTGGGTGCTGTTTCAATCGCTTCGGTATTGCGCTTTTTTTCAATTGAATCAGTGTTGAAAATGGCAGCCAGAAATTTTGTGTTGCTCAACACGCCGGTGGTACCCGCAACCGGTTGACGCAAAACATTGGTGGCCGTCTTGATTTCCAGCTTGAGCTTGTCTGCGACCGGCTTGAGGCTGTCGGCCTGCTCATACACACCATTGGTAAATGCCTCGGCAGTCTCGGCAAACCTGGATTGGGCTTGCTGCGTTTTCAGATCGGTCTCGATGCTCGCGCGCAACTCTTCAAAGCTGCGCTGAGCCGGTGTCTTGATATCGGTAAGCTTGATGATGTGATAACCGAAATCAGATTCCACCACCTCACTGATATCACCTTTTTTCAGGGCGAAAGCTGCGTCTTCAAATGGTTTGACCATGGCGCCACGCGTAAAAAAGTCAAGATCGCCTCCATTGGCAGCAGAGCCGCTATCTTGCGAGTTTTTCTTGGCCACATCGGCGAAACTGTCAGGCGATTGACGTACTGTTTTCAGCAATTCATCAGCACGCGCTTTGGCTTTCTGGCGATCAGCGACAGGGGCGTCTTTGGCAGCATTGATCAGGATGTGGCTAGCACGCCGCTCTTCCTTGCCACTAAGTCGTTGTGCGTTTTGTTCGTAATAGGACTT
Source organism: Gammaproteobacteria bacterium (assembly GCA_025359085.1). Classification (GTDB taxonomy): domain Bacteria; phylum Pseudomonadota; class Gammaproteobacteria; order Burkholderiales; family Burkholderiaceae_C; genus Rhodoferax. The sequence goes on along the minus strand of JANYHL010000090.1, from coordinate 13,401 downwards.
CATGTCAGCCTCGCTGATCACCATACTTTTCTTGACCGAGTCCAGATCGAGCACCACATATTCGACACTGACATGTTCAGGAGACTGGAACAGGGCCTGATTGGCTTTGTAAAACGCATCCAGTTCGGCCTCCGTCGGGCTGACCTTTGAAGTGAAATCGGCAGCGTTGAAGCTGGCAATTTGCACCTCACGCTTTTCAAAAAAAGCATTCAAGGCCACGTCGGCAACGCTAGCTGCCGCAAAACCCGTACCCGCTACCCCCGCTTCTACCTGGCGGACAGACAGGTCTTGCCGAACCCGGGCTTCAAACCCTTCGGGTGTCAGACCCTGGCCGGCAACCAACTGACGATAACGGTCCATGTCCAGCTTGCCGTCGGGCTGGCGCAGGGAAGCGATGGAAGGATTCTCTTGCAAATTACGCGCAAGCCGGGTGTTACTGGTGGTCAGTTTGAATTTGTCTGCAGCCTGGGCCAGCACGCGATCACGCACCAGTCGCTCCAGCGAGGCAAAACGGGCTGACGGCGTATCCAGCAGTTTGGCATCCAGATTGGGCATGGAGGCACGCAGGCGATCTGACTCTGACTTGTGCATCGCATCCCATTCACCCTGCGTGATGTCGTGGCTGCCAACGCGGGCAACAACGCTACCCGCATCGCGAGACCGGTTGTAGCCATCAATGCCAAAAAGCACGAAAGAAGGGATGATCAGCAAGAACATCACCGCCATCATGATCTTCGTGTGCTTGCGAACAAAATCAAACATGCGCGAATTCTCCAGTAATAAAAACAAAAAAGGCGAACACGCTGCTCGCCTTTATATCTGGTTGGGTGGTGGGTGCTGACGGGCTCGAACCGCCGACATTCTGCGTGTAAGGCAGACGCTCTACCAACTGAGCTAAGCACCCCACCGAAACCGGCTATCAGTTCAGGGCATCTTTCAACGCTTTACCCGGACGGAATTTTGGTACTTTGGCTGCCTTGATTTTAATCGCGGCGCCAGTGCGTGGATTACGCCCCACGCGCGCAGCCCGTTTGCCAACGGCAAAGGTGCCAAAACCCACCAGCGAAACAGAGCCGCCCTTTTTCAGTGTGATCTTGACTGCGCCAATGGCGGCCTCCAGCGCCCGCGTGGCGGCCGCCTTGGAAATGTCAGCATTTGTTGCAATGTGCTCTATTAGTTCGGTTTTATTCACAAAGAACCCTTGGTATGGAAACAGAGTTAATCGAATTGTCTCTTCAATAAAATTTGCGCTTGTCATGTCACAGGAACTCAGAGCCCCAGGCTCCGACCTGACAACACATGCAATAGCTTTGCAGCAGTGCGAATTGGAATTCTAGTCGGTTTTTTAGCGTGCACCGGGTTCAGTGCACGTTCACGGGTCGTAGATATTTCCAATTGACCGATAAAAGACACATCGTCCGGATTCGATATGAATTAGAGCGCATCCACAATGGCCAAGCCGACGTCCTTCGTACTGGCCGTCCCGCCCAAATCCGGCGTACGTGGCGCCCCGCTCACGGGATCAAGCACTTTTTCAATCGCCTTCATGATTGCATCATGCGCTTGGCGGTAGCCCAAAAAGTCCAGCATCAAGGCACCGCTCCAAATCTGGCCGATCGGGTTGGCCACCCCTTTGCCGGCAATGTCGGGCGCTGAGCCGTGCACCGGTTCGAACAGTGAGGGGAACTTGCGCTCGGGATTCAAATTGGCACTCGGAGCAATGCCAATCGTGCCCGTGCACGCCGGCCCCAGATCGCTCAGGATGTCGCCAAAAAGGTTGCTCGCCACCACCACATCAAAAAAATCAGGACGTTGTACAAAATGGGCACACAAGATATCGATGTGAAATTTATCCACCTTCACTTCAGGATAAGCCGCTGCCATTGCTACGACGCGCTCATCCCAATACGGCATCGTGATCGCAATGCCGTTGGATTTGGTGGCGCTGGTCAAATGCTTTTTGGGCCGCGACTGGGCCAACTCAAACGCAAACTTCAACACCCGATCAACGCCAACGCGCGACATCACGGTTTCCTGCAACACGATTTCACGCTCGGTGCCCGCGTACATGCGCCCGCCCACACTGGAGTATTCGCCTTCGGTGTTTTCACGCACGATCATCATGTCTATTTCACCTGGCGCGCGTCGGCTGCCATCACGCCGTACCACCGGGGCAATGATGCCCGGCATCAGGCGCACCGGACGCAGGTTCACATACTGGTCACACTCGCGGCGAAAGAGCAGCAAAGAACCCCATAGCGAGACATGATCGGCGATTTTGTCGGGCCAGCCGACCGCGCCAAAGTAGATCGCGTCGTGCCCCCCAATTTGCGCCTTCCAGTTGTCGGGCAGCATCTGGCCATGCGTCTCGAAGTAATCCCAGCTGGAAAAATCAAAATAATCAAACTGCAGGTCAATGGCAAATTTGCGCGCCACCGCCTTCAACACACGCACGCCTTCGGGCATCACTTCCTGGCCAATACCGTCACCCGCGATGACGGCGATTTTCTTTTGACTCATCACTGAACCCTCTGCAATTATGAAAAATTGAAACCATTAGCTGAGCCTGACCGGCAATGCAAGGCGGGGCTGTCGCACCACCAGGGCAACGCCAAAGGCCGTCAGCAAAGTGCCAACCACGGTGACAAGCGTGATCGACTCACCAAACAGTACCCAGGCAATCAACGCCGTCACCGGTGGCACCAGGTACATCAGGCTGGTGACCGAGGCCGCCGCGCCACGCTGAATCAGCAAATACAGCAGAGAACTTCCGCCCAGCGTCAACGCAATGACCGACCACGCCATGGCCCCAATCAGTTCGGCATTCCAGTGCATCGCGTCGATCTCCAACAGCGCCAGTGGCAGCGTCACCAGCAGGGCCGCGCCCAGTTGAACCGTGTTGGCGGTACGCACATCACAAGGTGTGACGAAGCGTTTTTGATACAACGTGCCAATGGTGATGCTCAACAGCGCACCCATCGCCAGGGCCATGTTGACCCCATCGGCCTCGCCGCCCTGCCCGAACTTGCGCGATACCACCAACACCAGCCCGACAAAACCCAGTACCAGCCCAACCCACTGGCGCGCGGTGATTTTTCCTCCTGTGGCGGCCAGCCAAAGAGCCGTCAGCACCGGCTGTAAACCAACGATCAGCGACGACAGCCCCGAGCCCATGCCGTGCTTCACCGCAGCCCAGACGCCACCCAGGTAACCCGCATGCATGAAGATACCGGAAACGATCAGATGCATCCACTGCGCGCGGTGGTTGGGCCACTTGACCCGCGCCAGCACAATCCAGGGCAAAAAACACGCGATCGAAAGCGCATAGCGAACGACCAAAAACTTCAGCGGTGGGGCGTGTGGCATGCCATAACGCGCCACAATAAAGCCGGTGCTCCAGATCAGCACAAACACCGCGGGCATGGCCCGGATCAAGACCCGATCATCAGACGCCCGCACCGCCTGATCACCTTGCCCGCGCCCGAATCTCGGGCAAGGCTTTCTGCAGGTAATACACCATGGACCAGACCGTCATGACCGCTGCGATCCAGATCAGCCAGACACCCCAGACATGGGTATCGAGCCCCAGCAAGCTGCCATCAAACAGCAAGAACGGGATGGCCACCATTTGCACCACGGTTTTGAGCTTGCCAATCATGTGCACCGCCACGCTTTTGGCGGCGCCAATCTGCGCCATCCACTCACGCAGAGCTGAAATCGCAATTTCACGGCCAATGATGATGAGCGCGACAAACACGTCGGCCCGCCCGAGATGGACCAGCACCAGAACGCAGGCACAGACCAGAAATTTATCGGCAACCGGGTCCAGAAACGCGCCAAAGGACGAGACCATGTTGAGCTTGCGCGCCAGATAACCATCTAGCCAGTCGGTCGCGGCAAACACCACGAACATGACCGTGGCGATCAAATTGCGGCTGGCGGGCTCAATGGGTAAATAAAACACCCCCACGATCAAGGGGATCGCCACGATGCGCGCCCAGGTCATGATGGTTGGGATGTTAAAAAACATGCTGTGATTGTGGCACGGCCCCGGCACGCCCCAAGGCTGGCAGCGCCGCCGAACGGCCCTTTAGTGCAGGGCGCGGTAAATTTCTTCCGCCAACTCGCGCGAGATACCCGCCACGGTCGCAATATCTTCAGCCCCGGCCAGGGCCACGCCACGCACACCGCCAAAGCGCTGCAACAATTTGGAGCGCCGCTTGGGACCAATGCCGGGGATTTCTTCGAGCTTGCCGCCATCCACCCGCACCTTGGCGCGCTTGGCACGCATGCCGGTGATGGCAAAACGATGCGCCTCGTCGCGAATCTGCGCCACCAACATCAGCGCCGCCGAGTCTTTGCCCAAATAGACTTTGTCACGGCCATCGGCAAACACCAGCTCCTCCAACCCGACCTTGCGACCCTCGCCTTTTTCGACCCCGACAATCAGCGACAGATCCAGGCCCAACAGCTCAAATACCTCGCGCGCCATGCTGACCTGGCCTTTGCCGCCGTCCACCAGGACCAGGTCTGGCAGTCGGCCGGTGCCCTTTGGCAATTGCCCGGTCTGTTGCGCCTCGCGCAAGGTCTCGGCCAGTTTGCCATAACGACGCAGCAGCACCTGGCGCATGGCCGCGTAATCGTCGCCCGCTGTGATGTCGTTGATGTTGTAGCGCCGGTACTCGGCGTTCTGCATTTTGTGGTGCGCAAACACGACGCAGGAGGCCTGCGTGGCCTCGCCCGCCGTATGGGATATATCAAAACACTCGACGCGCAGGGTATCCAGGTCGTCCAGCGCCAGATCCAGCGCATCGGCCAAGGCCCGGGTGCGCGCCTGCTGCGAGCCTTCTTCAGACAGCAAGCGGGCCAGTTGCAGACCGGCATTGGTTTGCGCCATTTCCAGCCAGACACGGCGCTGCGCGCGCGGTTGATGCACTGCCGTGACCTTGACGCCAGATTGAACCGACAACGTTTTGAGCAAGTTTTTATTCACCGGCGCACTGACGATCAGCGTCGGCGGCACCGGCACATTCAGGTAATGCTGGGCCACGAAAGCTTCCAGCACCTGGGTCTCGACACTGGGTACAGGAGGTGCTGCCGCGCTGTCGTCAACGGCTTCTTCAAAATCGTCGGCGTTGTAAATTCCGGTTGCTTCTTCCACATGCGCCGGAAAATAAGGCCGGTCCCCCAGATGACGCCCACCGCGCACCATCGCCAGATTGACGCAGGCACGACCGCCCTGCACTTTCACCGCCAGAATATCCACATCGCGATCCGCCACGTTGTCCACCGACTGCTGATGCAGCACATTGGACAGGGCCAGCACCTGATTGCGCAGTTCGGCCGCCTGCTCGAACTCCAGTCTTTCCGCATGCGCCATCATGCGGGCCTCCAGCGCTTGCATCACCTGGCGTGCATCGCCCCGCAAAAAGCGCTCGGCATGGGCCACATCCTGCGCATAGTCGGCGCCGGAGATATGCCCGACGCAAGGGGCTGAGCAACGCTTGATCTGGTACAGCAGACACGGGCGCGTGCGGTTGTTGAACATGGGATCTTCACAGGTGCGCAGGTGAAACACCTTCTGTATCAGCAAAATTGTTTCCTTGACCGCCCAGGCGCTCGGGTAGGGCCCAAAATAGTGGTGCTTCTTCTCCACCGCGCCGCGGTAGTAGGCCACCCGAGGAAAGCTGCTGCCTGGATTCGAAGACGAACTCGCCCCGGTCATCTTTAAATACGGATAGCTCTTGTCATCGCGAAAGAGAATGTTGTACTTGGGATTGAGCGTCTTGATCAGGTTGTTTTCCAGCAGCAACGCCTCGGCCTCCGAGCGCACCACCGTCGTCTCTAAGCGCACAATTTTGCTCACCATGTGGCCGATTCGGGTCGCGCCGTGGTTTTTCTGAAAATAGCTCGACACCCGTTTTTTCAGATTGATGGCCTTGCCCACATAAAGCACCGCGCCATCCAGGTCGAAATAGCGGTACACGCCCGGCAACGGCGGCAAACTTGCCACGTCGCTGAGCAATTGCTCGGGATGTGCGGGCCCGGCGGCGGGTGCCTCAGGTAAGGTGGAATCAGGCAAAACAGGCATAGGTGCGTATTGTGGACAATTCAGGCGTGACAAGCGGAAAACTTTGGGACATCTTTTGCAGGGTCATCGACAACTACGGTGACATCGGCGTGGGCTGGCGCCTGAGCGCGGGCTTGGCCGCGCGCGGCGAGCGGGTGCGCTTCTGGCTGGACGATAGCCGCGCGCTGGGCTGGATGGCGCCCTTTGGCGCGCCCAACGTTGAAATTCGGCACTGGACCGCGTCAATTGAGACCGAAGGTCTGGCGCCGAGCGACATTTTGCTGGAAACCTTCGGTTGCGAAATAAATCCTGAATTTATAGCATCTTATGCAGACTGGACGAGGGCTAGAGGCCTGGACTTGGGGTTTTGCCAAAAAGGCTTATGGATCAACTTGGAATACCTGAGCGCTGAAAGCTACGCCGAACGCAATCACGCCCTGCCCTCCCCGGTCATGACGGGGCCGGGCGCGGGCCTGTGCAAATACTTTTTCTACCCCGGCTTCACCCAAGCCACGGGCGGCCTGCTGCGGGAGCCCGATCTGGCCGAGCGCCAGGCCCGCTTTGCCCGTGCCGACTGGTTGCAACAAAAGGGCGTCAACTGGCGCGGGGAACGCCTGGTGTCCCTGTTTTGTTACGAACCTGCGGCGCTGGCCGATTTGCTCGACCAGTTGGCCGCGGGCCCCAAAGCCACCCAACTGCTGGTGACGGCCGGACGGGCGACGGTCGCGGTTACTGCTTGTGTTTTAAATAAAAAAAGGCTTCAGCCCTTATGGAATAAGCTTGAGCTGCTATCAATTTATTATATTCCGCCCCTCACCCAACACGACTACGATCATCTCTTGTGGGCTTGTGACCTGAATTTTGTCCGCGGTGAGGATTCCCTGGTGCGCGCCCTGTGGGCGAACAAGCCCTTTATTTGGCAGATCTACCCGCAGCACGATGACGCCCACCACCACAAGCTGGAAGCTTTGCTGGACGTGCTAAACGCCCCGCCCTCGCTGCGGCTATTTCACCGGGTCTGGAATGACCTGGATGGCCCGACGGAGCGCGATGCAAGTCAACAGCCGCCCCTGCCTCCGTTTGAACTCGACTCATGGCAGCAAGTCGTGACCCGCGCCGGACAGCAACTGCGCCAGCAAGACGATCTTGTGACCCAGATCATGCGTTTTGCATTAAAAAACCCTTTAAAATAGCCAGCTTTGCGGGACTTGACCGGGTTTTTCATCCGACCAGACCGCCCTTGCCGCGTCACTAGCGGCTAACTTTCACACATTTCGCTATGAAAACCGCTCAAGAAATTCGCGTTGGTAATGTCATCATGCACGGGAAAGACCCAATGGTCGTGCTGCGGACCGAATACAGCCGCGGTGGCCGCAACTCGTCCACCGTCCGTATGAAACTCAAAAGTCTGATCGCCAACTTCAACACCGAAGTGGTGTACAAGGCCGACGACAAGCTGGAACAGGTCATTCTGGACAAAAAAGAATGCACTTACTCTTATTTTGCAGAACCGATGTACATCTGCATGGACACCGACTTTAACCAGTACGAAGTCGAAGCCGAAAACATGGGCGATTCGCTGAACTACCTCGAAGATGGCATGGAACTCGAAGTGGTGTTCTACAACGAAAAAGCCATTTCGGTTGAAATGCCCACCAGCGTCGTGCGCGAAATCACCTGGACCGAACCCGCCGTCAAGGGCGACACCTCCGGCAAGGTGCTCAAGCCCGCCAAAATCTCCACGGGTTTTGACGTGGGTGTGCCCATTTTTGTGGCCCAAGGCGACAAGGTCGAGATCGACACGCGCACCGGCGAATACCGTAAACGCGTTTAAGCACCGGCCCCCCGGTCGCAGTAAAAAAGGCTTCGTGGAAGCCTTTTTTTATGGCCGACTCCGGGGCTGTCATTTTGCAAATCTTTTCAATCCAGCACCGCAAATCGATGTAGGCTTCGTTGATGAGCAAGCACACCGACCCACCGCAAGCGGCGCGGCCCTGTACCGCGTTCACGCCGGGTTTCAAAGCGACCTCGATTTTGCGCGCCAAGCCAGCGCCAAGTCCACCGGCTATGCCATCGGCCGCGCCGAAGATGTGCCCCATGTCATGACGGAATTCTGATGCCATCAACACCTGTTTTACTGTTTTTTGAGGATGAGCAAGAGAGCGCTGCACGCATTGCCCAGGCCGCGGGGCACCAGCTGGTTCGTATCGCACGCCATCGCTTTCCCGACGGCGAGATCAAGCTGCGCCTGCCCTCGGCCCTGCCCGAACAAGTGGTCATCCTGCGCACACTCAACGACCCGAATGAAAAACTGATCGAACTGCTGCTGTCAGCCCAAACCGCGCGTGACTTGGGCGCAAGACACTTGACGCTGGTCGCGCCCTACCTTGGCTACATGCGACAAGACATCGCGTTTCAACCGGGTGAGGCCATCAGCCAGCGCATTCTCGGGCGATTTATAGCTGGCTTGTTTGATGCCGTGATCACCATTGACCCCCATTTGCACCGCACCGCCACGTTGCAGCAAGCCGTGCCAGTGGCCAATGCGGTGGCGCTCAGTGCGGCACTCCTGCTGTCAGATTTGATTGCCAACCGGCGCCCGCAAGCGTTGCTGCTCGGCCCGGATGAAGAGTCGGCGCAGTGGGTCGCTCAGGCTGCAACGCGCCATGGTTTTGCCCACGCTATTTGTCGCAAGGTGCGCCATGGCGACCGAGCGGTAGAAATTGCACTGCCCGATGTTCCCATGGCAGGCCGTCAGGTGGTGCTGTTTGATGACGTGGTCAGCACCGGCCACACCCTGGCCCAGGCGACGCGGCAACTGCTGGCTGCGGGCGCAGCCTCGGTTGACGTTGCGGTCACGCACGCCCTCTTTATTGGCGACGCCTGGCCCATGATTCTGAATGCGGGAGTGCGCGAGGTTTGGAGCGCCGACTGTATCAAGCATGCCAGCAACGCCATCAGCATGAGCCAGCCCATCGCTGAGGCTTTGACCCGGATAACGGCCATGACAATAAGGCCTCAGGCGCAAACGCATTGAGCGCATCGATCAAAACGCGCCATCCATGTGATTTTTATCAAGTCGCGACGCCCAGCCGGTCTCTATCGTTGCAGCAGGTGTCCATTTCTTTGGAGGTTTGCTATGAATGATATGACGATGAGTCAAAAAGATAAATTGATGAGTGACTTGCGCGTGGTGGTCGCCGACGCTGAAGAGGTGTTGCGCATGACGGCCAACGAGGTAGGTGAAAGTGCGGCTGATCTGCGCAATCGGGTGCAAGCCCGAATGATTCAGGCCAAGGCTGATCTGCTTCACTTGCAGGAGGCAGCGCTCGCCAAAGCCCAGGCGGTTGGTCACGCGGCTGACGATTTTGTGCATGACAACCCCTGGAAATCAGTGGGTATCGCCGCTGGCATTGGTTTGGTCGTTGGCCTGCTGATCAGCCGCCGTTAAATTGGCGCTGAGCCAGCCCAATTTATGAGCGAAGCCGGCAAGAACATGGGTCTGTTCGCCTCATTGCGCCGCCTGCTTGGCACGCTGCTTGAAATTGGGCAAGTACGGCTGGAACTGCTGGGCACGGAGGTCGAACTTGAAAAGCGACGTCTCTTTGACGCTCTACTCTTTGGCCTCGTTGCCCTGCTGGTGTTAAACGTCGGCGTGGTGTTGTTGTGCGGTTTCATCGTCCTGCTGTTTTGGGAGAGTTATCGTCTGGCCGCCGTGGGCGGGCTGGCGCTGCTTTTTTTGGGCGCCACCGCCTGCTTGGTGCGCGCGGCGCGCCACCGACTGCAGAGTCCACACGGTATGTTTAGCGCCACCCTGGCTGAGTTGCAGCGTGATCGCGTCGGGCTCCAACCCTCGGGCCGCCATGAATAACGATGAACTGATCGAGCGCCAACAGCGCTTGCTTGTGCGCAGTGCGCAGTTGCGCCTGATCCTGGCCGATCAGGCGCAAGTCTTGCAAAAACCTCTCGCCATGGCCGACCAGGCGCAAAGCGGTGTGCAGTGGCTTTATCGCAACCCACTGTGGCCGCTGGGCGCCCTGGCGCTAGTGGCTCTGGTGCGGCCGCGACGCGCCATGGCGTGGGGCGGACGCCTGTGGTGGGCCTGGAAAACCCTCAAGCAGACGCAAAAATGGTTGACCAAACGGCCCTTGCAAAAACAGCTGCCTTGAATTGAGTCGTTCCGGCAGGGCTTGCGCGGGCGGTTTGTCCCTGTTTTTCGCACACAATGGTGCCATGGATACCACTCAAGACATTTCAGAACCGCGCCTGCCCGATTCCGAGACCGAACTAAAAAGTCAGGCTGACATCAGCCTTCCCCTGGAGGCCGACGCCTACCGTCTGGCATTCGCCGACCCCGAGTTTTTATTGCGGCGGGAAACGCGCGGCATCCGTTTTCAACTGGAAATGCTCAAGCCCGATCTGGACCAGGCTGAACAAGGCATCGACAGCACCATCGTGGTTTTTGGCAGCGCCCGCTCAGCCTCGCCCGAGACCGCCCAAATCTCTCTACAAGAAGCGCAGACCAGCGGCGATGCCAACGCGCTGCTGGTGGCGCAGCGCCAGCAGCGCAGTGCTCATTATTACGACCAGGCGCGTTTATTTGCCCGCCAAGTCGCCGGGCACAGCGCACACCGGCGGCCTGAAGAGCGCCTGTTCATTGCCACCGGCGGGGGGCCGGGCATCATGGAAGCCGCCAATCGGGGCTCCCACGAGATGGGCGCCCCGAGCGTGGGTCTGAATATTGCCCTGTTGCACGAACAGCATCCCAACCCCTACATCACGCCCACCCTGAGTTTCAAGTTTCACTACTTTGCGCTGCGCAAGATGCATTTCATGATGCGGGCCAAAGCGCTGGTGGCGTTCCCGGGTGGCTTTGGCACGCTCGATGAATTGTTTGAGGTCATCACCCTGGTGCAGACCCGCAAGGCCAAGCCGGTGCCGATTGTCTTGTTTGGCACCGATTATTGGAAAAAACTGGTCAACATGGACGCCATGGTGGAAGAAGGCGTGATCTCGGCGCAGGATCTGGATTTGTTCACTTATGTGGACGATGCCAATGCCGCATGGGAAGTCATACGGGCTTTTTATGAGCTCTAATCTTCGCTCTCAACTGAGTCGCTGGCGCAGCGCTTCATACAAACACACACCACTGGCCACCGACACATTGAGGCTTTCAACGGCACCGCGCATCGGGATGCTGACCAGTTCATCACAAGTCTTGGCGGTGAGCGCGCGCATGCCATCGCCCTCGGCGCCCAGGACCAGCGCCACCGGTCCTTTGAGGTCGGCCTGGTAAATGGTTTTAGAGGCCAGGTCGCTGGTGCCGATGATCCAGATATGGCGTTCCTTGAGTTCGTTCAGGGTGCGCGCCAGATTCGTCACCATGAAGTAGGGTACGGTTTCGGCCGCGCCGCTGGCAACCTTGGCCACCGTGGCGTTGATGCCAGCGGCATGGTCTTTGGGTGCGATCACCGCATGCACACCGGCGCCATCGGCCACGCGCAGACAGGCCCCCAAGTTATGGGGGTCGGTCACACCGTCCAGCACCAGAATCAAGGTTTGTTCCTGTTCAGCAGGGGGCTTGTCGGCTTGCGCCGCTTCGAACTGCTCCAGCAGTTCATCCAGCGATTTCACTTGCGTCAGCTCTTGTACCCGCGCGGCCACGCCCTGGTGTCCGTGACCCCCACAGAGTTTGGCCAGACGGATGCCATCGGCTTCGATCAGCCGCGCACCGGCCTCATTGGCTTTGTCCAGAAACTGGCGCATGCGCGCGTCACGGCGCGTTGGTTCGAAATAAATCTCGATGATGGACTGAGGTGCGGTTTTGAGGCGGACCCCGACGGCATGAAAGCCGAATAAAACTTTGGGTGAAGACATAGCTGAATTATCGCGGCTGGCGTCCCGGGCCCGCCACCCGCAATCGATTCATGAAACGGGGATTGTTTCCATACCCTGTGCCACGACTGGCTTTCGTGCAACTCAGGGCGACACCGGGCCTTCAGCGCCGGGCTCAGTCGATGGAGCCTCATCATTGTCATCAGACACCTCCCCTTCAGCACCTTCACCCACCTTGCGGTCGGCTTTGTGCTTCAGTTTTTCTTCTTTTTTCTTCTTTTTCGCCAGTTCTTTCTGACGCTTCTCGTATCCGTAATTCGGTGTTGCCAAAGTATGCTTTCATGTTGTTGCAGGCAACTTTACCAGAAGTTGCAACCGTCTTCGGGTGAAAAACCCGTCTCGCCATCATGGCGAGTTGGGGTTCTTCGGCCAAACACCCGGTGCACGCCGATGGCAAGTCGGTGCAGCTGGCAGAGTCAGCCTAGCGCCGCCTTTTTCAAAATAGCGTGAATCTGGTCCTTGAGCAGAAGTTTTTCTTTTTTCAACAGTTCAATCTTCAAGGGAGTGCTGGGCTCAGCGTGAGATTGCATGCGCAGAACTTGCTGGTCCAGGGCGCTGTGCTGCTCAAACAGGCGGGCGAAATGGCCGTCGGTGGACTTGAGTTGCGTGATTTGGTCGCGAAATTCAGGAAACATAAGCTCTCCTTAATTAAGTTAGGCTGATGAGTGCAGCCTGCGATGGCAACGGGCTGCCAAGACTTTACCCCATTGGGGCTCGTTCGACCATCTTCTTAGACCCAAGAAGCCACGCGCCCTAGCAAGTAAGGGCGGCTACCCCCCCGCCTGCTCTGCGGTAAACGTCACCTCGATGCCATCGGGTGTGGCTTTGGCGCCCACCGTCTTGGTGTTGAGCAAGATGTTGTCAAAGCATACCGCCCCGCATGGCGCGCTCCAGACCAAAGAGTTTGCCGACCAGTGCGTCGGCGCATGGCGACTGGCTGCCACGCAAGCCTGATAACCGGCGCTGGCATAGGGTCGGATGGTGGCGTCGCCCACCGGCAAATCAAACAGCACGGCGGCGGGCGTGGGTCGGTGAAGTGGCCCACCTCGATGCCGACGACATCGGTGATGGATCCTACGAGGTGCTTTGTACGGTTCATGGCAGTCCGTGTGAGGTGCCTAAAAATTTATAACAAAATGACCTCTAGCCCCCGTCTAATATGCGCTACCAGCTATATTTTGTGTAGCATCAAAGTGCGCGGCGGCGATCACCGTCATATCGCCCATCCAGCCGCGCCGGGGCCGCAGGACGATCATGTATTCAGTGCTGCAAAATCTTGTTCAGGAAATCCTTGGTGCGGGTCTGGCGATTTTCCGGGTGGTCAAAAAACTCATCCTTGGAGCAGTCTTCCAGGATATGGCCTCCCACATCCATGAACATGACGCGGCTGGCTACCTTGCGCGCAAAGCCCATCTCATGCGTGACCACCATCATGG